>JACCSC010000337.1 GCA_013813215.1 Geodermatophilaceae bacterium
CAGCTTCCCCGGCACATCGAGCGCCGTCTCGCCGTCGTGCACCAGCCGGTGCGCGATGTGCCTACCGATGCCGTTGCAGCCCTCGACCGCCCACACCGCTCGGTAAACCGCCGGCCCGCGGCGAGCATGCCGGCGTAGCCGGCTTCGTCAGTGCCGAACCGTCCCCTCGACAGCGCCGTCTGTCGGCGTACGACCTCACGTGCTGGTTCGGGTATGACCTCACGTGTTGGTCTTCGGCCTCGGGATCATGGCATGGGTTCCCCTTTGGGGACCAGTGTGAGGCGGTCTTTGAGGCGGTAGCTGGGGCCGTTGATGGCTAGGACGTCGCAGTGGTGCAGGAGCCGGTCCAGGATCGCGGTCGCGAGGATGTCGTCGCCGAGGACCTGTCCCCATTCAGCGAAGCTCTTGTTGCTGGTGATGATCATGCTGCCGCGTTCGTATCGGCGTGAGACGAGCTGGAAGACCATGTTCGCCTCGGCGCGGTCCAGGGGGAGGTAGCCCACTTCATCCACGACGAGGACGGATGGCCGGAGGTAGCTGGTGAGTTGGCGGTTGAACCGTCCGGTGGCCTCGGCGATCTTGAGCTTGCGGACCATATCGTCGAGGCTGGTGAAGTAGACGGAGTAGCCGGCTTGGCAGGCCGCGACCGCTAGTGCTGAGGCGAGGTGGGTCTTGCCGACGCCGGGCGGTCCGAGGAGTGCGACGTTGGCGTGCCGCTCGATGAACTCTAGGGTCGCGAGGTCACGGATCTTGCGGGGTTCAAGGTCGGGTTGGAAGGTGAAGTCGAACTCGTCCAAGGTCTTGTGGTGTGGCAGTCCTGAGAGCTTCAGGGCGTTGCGGAACCGGCGGCCCTCGCGGATCCCGAGTTCTTCGCCCAGGAGCAGGTCCACGAAATCGAGGTAGCCCATCTGGTCGGCCTCGGCGCGAGCGACGAGCTCGCTGATGGTGTCTGTCAGGTGGGTCATGCCGAGCTTGCTGGCGTGCTCACGGATCCGGGTCGTGGTCAGGGTGCTCATCGCGGGTCTCCAGAGGGCAACGACGCAGGGTGGGTGGCGGGCCGGGCGGCAGAGCCGGAGTTGGCCGGGAGGCCGGCGGCGTGGTCGTAGGTGGTGAGGGCCCGCTTCGCGACGGGTGTCGCGGCCAGGCGACTGCGGGTCAGCAACGCCTGGAGCGGGTTCGGTTCCGGGGCCGCCTTTTCGGTCTCAGCGTCGCCGGCGGGGTGCGGGCCGCCGCTGCGCCGTGGTGACTCCACGATGGTGCTGCGGGTGTGTCCGTCGGGCAGACCGTCCCAGTGCGAGGGATCCACGACCCAGGTCCCGCGGACCGCGGCCCGGGCATGAACGGCCAGCACCGCCGAGACCGCACCTGCTTCAGATCCTGTGCTGGGTAGGGCATGCAGCGTGTGAATGGTGATCGTGTCGGGGCTGGCGCGGACCTCGACGCGCTGCCCGGGGCGGACCCGGCGGGCCGGGACGGAATAGAGCGAGGCCTCGAACCAGACCAGGCAGTCCTTCCCTACCCGCCGCAGGTGCCGGTCGGTGACCAGATAGGGCAGCTCAGGCAGCGGCCGCAACGCAGCCCGGTCACGTTCGGCGCGGACACCGATGACCTCCCCGTGGGTGCGGTGGACCTGCGCCCTGCGGATCGACAGCCACTGCGTGAACGTGCCGTCGAGTTCAGCGAGGCTGGTGAAGCTGCGGCCGGCGAGGACGTGCTCACGGACGATCAGGACCTGCCGCTCGACCCGACCCTTCCCAGTCGGGCGGTAGGCAGCCAGCGGATCGATCGTGAAGCCATAGTGCTCGGCGAACGCTGCGGCCTCCGGGTGCAGCGGGACGGCCTTGCCCGGCGCGACGTGCCGCTTGATCACCGTCTTGGTCCGGTCGTAGACGATCGAGCCAGGGACACCGCCGAAGTGCGCGAACGCCCGCCGGTGGCAGTCCCAGAACGTCGCCAGGTCCATCGAGGACGTGAAGCACGTGAACGGGTCCCGGGAGTAGGACAGCGTCATATGAAACGAGTACGTCTTGGTGATCCCGGCTTCGGCCAGGAGGTCCCCCTCCTCACCCCAGTCGACCTGCCCCTGCGCTCCGGCGACGACCTCGAACCGGCGGTGCAGCCCGCGCAGCGCGTTGTCATCGCTGTCCCACAGCTCAGCCTCGATCAGCGGCCGGACGGTCGCGAGGTGCATCTTCACGCGCTGGTAGTGGCCGGTGAAACCGTGTTCAGCGACTAGGCGCTCGTAGATGACGCTGCCCTTCAAGCTCACGTCTCCACGCAGCCAGGCCTGGATCAGCGGCGCGAACGGAGTGATCAGCTGCGGCTGGGATCCCGCTCGAGACGGCGCCCGCGGTGGCGCGACGTCGGCCTCGGCGTCGAGGTACTTCTTCACGGTGCGGGGATCAACCCCGCACTCCCGGGCGATCTCGGCATAGGTCGAACCTGTCTCGCGCAACACGCGGAAACGGCGGATATTCATCCAGTCCTCCGGACTGAGGATCATCGCAAGGGTCACCCTTCGGCTCGTCGACTTGGCGGTGGACGAACCGGAGGGTGACCCCCACACGGGCGAGGAGAAACTCAACGCGCCGAAGACCTACCTACACATCAGCCCGTACCCCGAGCAACACGTGAGGTCGTACGCGGACACCAGCAGCTGAGTGCGCCAGGCCCGCAGGGTGCGGCCGAGGCGGGCGACCTCGGGGATCGGGCAGGACGGGAACGAGGCCAGCACCTGCTCGGCCACCTGCCGGCCGGTCGCGGGGTTCGTCGCGGTGTAGGCCGAGCGCAGCTGCTGGTAGCACGACCACGCGACGGCGACGGCGTCGGTGGGGTCCCCGGCGGCCAGCCCGGCCTGGACACGGGCGATCTGGGTCGGGGTGAGGTGTTCGCGGCCGTGCCGCAGCAGCCCGCGGATCTTGTAGAGCGGGTCGTCCTTGTGGCCGCGCCGGCCCAAGGTGTTCTGCTGGCAGCGACGCCGCACCTCATCGACGACCTGGGTGCCCAGTTTCACGACGTGGAAGGCGTCCAGCACGGCGACGGCGTCCGGGAGTTCGTCGCGTAGCGCGTTGGCGTACCCCCGGAACGGGTCCAGCGCCGCGTGTTTCACCCCGGCCCTGAACTGGGTGTCCTGGCGGGCCAGCCACGCGGCGTAGGCGGTTCCGGATCGGCCCGGGACGACGTCGAGCAGCCGGGCATGCAACTGTCCGTGCTGGTCACGGGTCAGGTCGACCATCGCGGTGACCGCCCGGTCCGCACCGCGGTGCCGGGGCCGCCAAATGTGCTCGTCCACCCCCAGGGTGTC
>JACCSC010000208.1 GCA_013813215.1 Geodermatophilaceae bacterium
GCGCGTTAGACCATGTACGGGCGGTGACCGTCGAGGCAGCAGTCTCGGCTGTAGCCGCCCGGCGCGGCTGCCGGTCCGCACGGGGGGACCGGCCGCCCCCGCGCCGTCACCGGGCTGGTTCGGCGACCAGCTGATCGGTCGAACCCGGCCACGGTCCGAGTTCCCAGCCCTGCGCGCCGATGCTGACCTCGGCCAGACCGCAATGGGGCAGCCAGTGCGCCTGACGCAGCGCTGGGCTGGCGTTGCCGCACAGCGAGGGCAGGGCAAGGGCCATCGCTCCGCCGTGGCTGACGACCACGACCGTCTCGCCGCGGTGCTGGTCGGCGACCTCCTCCAGCGCCGCGGCGAACCGTGCCCCGACCTGCCGGGCACTGTCGCCGCCCGGGCACGCCGCGTCGAGGTCGCCGGCCAGCCAGCGGTCGAAGACGGCGACGATCGCCGGTCCACCGTCGCGGCGACCGCCGTACTCCCCCACCCGGAACTCCTCGACCCCGGGCAGGTCGTGGCAGCGCACCACGAGCCGCTCGGCCAGGATCGCCCCGGTCTCCCGGGCGCGCTGCAGCTCGCTGGTGTAGACCGCGGCCACCCGCCGGGTGCCCAGTATCTCGGCCAGCCGCTCGGCCTGCTGCCGACCGCGCTCGGTCAGCCAGCCGCCCTCGTCGCTGGGCACGTCCGGCCGGTCGTAGGTCGCCTCCGCGTGCCGGACCACCAGCACGGTGGCCGGGCAGTGCGGAGCACTCACTGCAGCGCCGTAGTCGACGAGGCCCCCGCTACGCTGCGCCGATGACCGCCGGCGGCCCGATGCGGCTGGGCGTGATGGGCGGGACCTTCGACCCCGTGCACCACGGGCACCTCGTGGCCGCCAGCGAAGTGGCCACCCTCTTCGCTCTGGACGAGGTCGTCTTCGTACCGACCGGTCAGCCCTGGCAGAAGCATGTAGGCGGGGTCAGCCCGGCCGAGGACCGCTACCTGATGACCGTGATCGCGACCGCGTCGAACCCACGCTTCTCCGTCAGCCGGGTGGACGTCGACCGCGGGGGTCCGACGTACACCGTCGACACCCTGGCCGCCCTGCACGCTCAGCGCCCCGAGGCCGAGCTGTTCTTCATCACCGGTGCCGACGCCCTGGCCCGGATCCTGTCCTGGCGCCGCGCCGACGAGGTGTTCGGCTTGGCCCACTTCGTCGGCGTCACCCGGCCGGGCTACGAGCTCGACGACGACCACCTGCCGGCCGGTGCGGTCACGCTGGTGGAGGTGCCGGCGATGGCGATCTCCTCCAGTGACTGCCGGGATCGGGTCAGCCGCGGCCTGCCGGTGTGGTACCTCGTGCCGGACGGCGTCGTGCAGTACATCGAGAAGCGGCGGCTGTATCGTCCGGCCGGGTGAGCTGACGGGCCGGGCCCTGATCGTGAGAGGCTGGGGTACCAGACGAAAGGGAGCCGCCGCCCAGTGACCGCCTCCGACGACGCCGTCGACCTCGCCCTGCGAGCCGCTCAGGCCGCCGCCGACAAGCTGGCTCACGACATTCTGCTCGTGGACGTCAGCGAGCAGCTCGTCATCACCGACATCTTCCTGATCGCCAGCGCGCCGAACGAGCGCCAGGTGCAGGCGATCGTCGACGAGATCGAGGAGCGCTTGCGCCTGGTGGGCAGCAAGCCGGTCCGCCGAGAGGGCCAGCAAGAGGGCCGCTGGGTGCTACTCGACTTCGTGGACGTCGTCGTCCACGTGCAGCACGCCGAGGAGCGCGTGTACTACTCCCTCGAACGGCTCTGGAAGGACTGCCCAACCATCCCGTTCGTCGACGCCGCCGAGGCCAGCCGCTGAGCGGCGCCGGTCCGGTTCGGCGGCTGTTCCTCTGGCGGCACGGCCAGACCGCGTGGAATTTCGAGCAGCGCTGCCAGGGCCACGCCGACGTCCCGCTCGACGCCGAGGGGCTCGCGCAGGCCCGGGCGGCCGCCCCGCTGCTGGCCGCCGAACGCCCCGACCTCATCGTGACCAGCGACCTGTCGCGGGCCAGCCAGACCGCGCGGCTGCTCGCGCGGGAGACCGGCCTGTCGGTGCGGGTGGACGCCCGGCTGCGCGAGACGGGCCTGGGCGGCTGGGAAGGGCTGACCGTCGCGGAGGTTGAGGCCGCGTTTCCCGAGGAGTGGGCACGCTGGCGGGCCGGTGAGGTGGTGCGCCGCGGCGGCGGCGAGCTGCGGTCCGAGGTCGCGGCGCGTGCTCTGGCGGCGGTCGCTGACCTCGAGGGCGAGGTGGCGGTCATGGTCACCCACGGCGGTACCGCGAAGGTGCTGCTGGTCGGCCTCCTGGGCCTGCCCGAGCACCTGGCCACGGCGTTCGCGCCGCTGGCGAACTGCCACTGGACGGCCCTGCGCCGGCTGCCGGGTGGGTGGCGACTGGACGGGCACAACATCGGCCCGCATCCCGAGCGGCTGCCCGGCGACGGCGGCGAGCCGCCGGCCCTCGACGCGGAGGACCCCGCGGTGCTGGCCCGGGACGTTCCTGACCTGTGACCCCCCACGAGGACCACTAGCCTTCGGCCATGGCCGAGCGCGTGGTGATCGTCACCGACTCCACGGCGTACCTGCCGACCGGTCTGGACGTCGAACTCGGGATCACCGTCGTACCGCTGCACGTGGTGGTCAACGGCCGCG
>JACCSC010000239.1 GCA_013813215.1 Geodermatophilaceae bacterium
CTTCGTCGAACGCGCGGTCCAGATCGGCAGCGTCGAACCCTGCGATCCGCGACCACAGGGCGAGGTACGGCGAGGCGGGCGCTTGGGCCTGCAAAGCGCACAGCCGGCTGACCGCGGTGGCCGGATCCAGCGGCTCACGGCCCAGCAACAGCTGCCGGGCGAGGGTGGCTCGGTTCAGCTGGCGGGCGGTCACCTTCATCGGGCGGCCAGCTGCTCGAACGTCGAGGCCGGAGTGCGCTCGCCTTGATGTTCCGGGGACAGGTCGGTGCAGAGCCGGAACACGGTGGCGCGCAGCAGGAGTTGGGTGGCGTGCTCGTGCTCGACCATGTCGAGGACGCCCGGCTCGGCGTCGTACCAGAGGAAGGCGTCGACCGCCACGATCGCCTCGGCGTACGGCGGCGGCCGCCAGTAGAGCGACAGGTCGATGACCGCGGGCGGTTCGCTGTCGTGGAACAACACGTTGCCGGACAGGTCGCAGTGCACGAGCTGCCGGGGCAGGTCGAGCGGCCGGCGGCGCGCGGTCAGGCGTTCACCGACCGGGCCGAGGTCGGCCGTGGCCTCGCCCCAGGCGACCCGATCGGCCACGGCCCAGCGATGGGTGCGACGGTCAAGCAACTCCGGTCGGGGCTCGGCTCTCAGGGCCGCGTGCAGCGCCCGCCCGGCGGCCATCGTGTCCGCCCATCGTCCGGGTCGCCCGTCGCCGGCCAGATAGGCCGTAGCGCTCCATCCGTCCACGACCCAGCGTCCGTCGGCGGCCTGCCGCGGCCGCGGGGTCCGCAGCCCGACCGGCCGGAGATCGTGTTGGAGCTGCGCCAGCCAGCTCGCCTCCGCTTCGTCGCCTGCTGGCTTGAGCACGACGTCGCCGACCCGGACGCTCTGCCCCATGCCGCCGGACAGCGGCTCCGGCCTGCCCCCCACATCGAAGGCGGCGAGGACCGGCTCCGGGACGGCGGACATCTGCCGAGTATCGCGACTCAGGTGGCCGGCGTGGTACGGCGTACGGCGTCGCGGACGACCGCGGCCAGGTCACCGGAACGCGCATACGCCGCCCGCTGCGCATCGGACCCGGTGCCGCGTCGGCGGAGCTGGTCGAGCAACGCGTCGACAGGGCCGCCGTCGCCCGCCTCGTCCAGGGAGTCGCGGACGTGACGGCGCAGGGCGACGACGACGTCCCAGGCGGGGGACGGGGTATTCGTGCGGGGATCGATCAGGTCGGCGCCGAGGCCGGAGCGGCTGGCCCGCCAGGCCGCCAACGTGAGTAGCTCAGTGGGTACGGTCGGCGCCGGCGTGCCCGACTGCCACTCGCGGGCGGCGGTGTCCACCAGGGCGCGGGTGAGCGCGGCGATGAGGAGGGCGTCGTCGGCGTACAGGCAGACGTCGGCGACCCGAACCTCCACGGTCGGCAGGCCACGGCCGAGCCGGGCGTGGAAGTAGAGCATGGCCTCGTCCAGCAACGTGCCCGTTGCGAGCACGGAGGCGACCATGCTGCGGTAGCCGGTCACCGAGCCGAAGACAGCGGTCGGCCCGGCGGCAGGCCAACGTGACCAGGCCTGCGTGCGGTAGCTCTGGTATCCGGTGTCCTGGCCCTGCCAGAACGGCGAGTTCGTGCTCAGGGCGAGCAGGGCTGCCAGCCATGGCCGGATCCGGTCGAGGACGCCGACGCCTTCCTCGGCCGACGCGGTCTCGACGTGGACGTGCAGGCCGCAGGTGAGCTGCTCGGCCGCGGTGAGTCGATAGAGCTCGACCATGCGCTCGTAGCGTTGGTCCGGAGTGACGGTCGGCGCAGCGGTCAGTGGGCTGGTCGCGAGGGCCGCGATGCGTACGCCGGTCCGCTCGGCCGCGGCGGCCGCCTCGACCCGAAGCCGGACGACCTCCCGCCGCAGGTCGTCGAGGGTCCGGACCGGGGCGGTGTCGACCTCGACCTGTTCCTGCTGCAGTTCCCTGTCGATGCCCTCCCCGGACTGGTGATCCAGGACCGCGCGGCTGACGCCGGTCGCCTGCCCGGTCTCGGCGTCGACGAGCAGTAACTCTTCCTCGACCCCGAACCGTCGCCCGCCCATGGGCACAGTGTGGCCGGTAGGCTTTGCCCGTCGACCGCCCCTGGCGGGCGCCGCGGGTGTGGTCCAATGGCAGGACTTCAGCTTCCCAAGCTGACAGTGCGAGTTCGATTCTCGTCACCCGCTCCAAGCGAGAGGCGAGGGCAGAAGGCGCCATTGGCGGCCTGGTTGCCGAGTTCGGATGGCCAGTGGAGTTCTCTGCGAACCCA
>JACCSC010000242.1 GCA_013813215.1 Geodermatophilaceae bacterium
TTCGACTTCTTCACCGAGTCCGACGAGTCGGGCGCGGCCGCGCACGACCTGATGTTCGGCAGCGACGCACTGATCATGGGTCGCCAGACCTACGAGGGCTTCGCCCCCGCCTGGTCCGAACGGGCCGGCACCGACGAGGCCGCCGACCGGATGAACGCGATCAAGAAGTACGTCGTGTCCAACACCCTCACCGATCCGAGCTGGACCAACACGGAGGTCATCAGCGGGGACGACGTCGTCGAGCAGCTGCGCCGGCTCAAGGAGAGCGAGGGCGGCCAGATCCTGCAGTACGGCTTCGGCCCGGTCAGCCGGTTGCTCCTGGACCACGGCCTGCTGGACGAACTGGTCATCTGGCTGCACCCGGTCCTGTCCGGCCGCGCGACCTCCGAGGAGTTGCTCTACCGCGACGGCGTACAGACCAGGTTCGATCTCGTCGGAACCGACGTACACAGCACGGGCATCATCCTGCTGACCTACCGGCCGCGCAGCGGCTAGAGGCCGCGGGCCTGGCGCACGGTCTCGACGATCTCGGCGATGACGCGGGTCAGCTCGTAGTCCCTGGACGTGAACACGCGGGCGACCCCTTGCTCGCGCAGCCGGCGGGCGTCACCGTCCGGGATGATCCCGCCGACGACGACGGGTACGTCGTCCAACCCGGCCGCCCGCAGGCCCTCGACCACGTCCGGTACGACGGACAGGTGCGAGCCGGACAGCACGGACAGGCCGACCACGTGGACGTCCTCCTCGACCGCGGCCGAGACCAGCTGCGCCGGGGTTAACCGGATGCCCTGGTAGATCACCTCGAAGCCGGCGTCGCGGGCGCGGACCGCGATCTGCTCGGCGCCGTTGGAGTGCCCGTCCAGACCGGGTTTGCCGACCAGCATGCGCAGCCGACCACCGAGTTCGTCGGCCGTGGCCCGGACCCGCGCGCGGACCGTGGCCAGCGCCTCACCCGGCTCGCCGGTCGCCGCCGACGAGCTGACCCCGGTCGGCGCGCGGTACTCCCCGAACACCTCGCGCAGCGCACCCGCCCACTCGCCGGTGGTCACGCCGACCCGGGCGCACTGCAGCGTCGCGGCCATCAGGTTCGCTTCGGTCTTGGCCGCGTCGCGCAGCCCGTCCATGGCCGCGGAAACCTCGGCATCGTCGCGCTCGGCCCGCCAGCGGTGCAGCGACTCCACGGCGGCCGCCTCCACGGCGGGATCGACGGTCATGATCGACGTCCCGAGGTCGGCGGTCAGCGGGTTCGGTTCGGTGCTCTCGAAGCGGTTGACGCCGACGACGACGTCCGCGCCGGACTCCAAGCGGCGACGGCGTTCGGCCAGCGAGGCGACCAGGGCGCTCTTCATGTAGCCGGACTCGACCGCCGCGACGGCGCCGCCGAGTTCCTGGACGCGGTCGATCTCGGCGCGCGCGCCGGCCAACAGTTCGCTGACCTTGGCCTCGACGACGACCGAGCCGGTGAACAGGTCGTCGTAGTCCAGCAGGTCGGTCTCGTAGGCGAGCACCTGCTGCAGCCGCAGCGACCACTGCTGGTCCCACGGCCGGGGCAGTCCGAGCGCCTCGTTCCAGGCGGGTAGCTGCACGGCCCGGGCCCGGGCGTCGCGCGAGAGGGTGACGGCCAGCATCTCCAGCACGATGCGCTGGACGTTGTTCTCCGGTTGCGCCTCGGTCAGACCGAGGGAGTTGACCTGTACGCCGTACCGGAACCGGCGCTGCTTCGGGTCCTGCACGCCGTACCGCTGTTCGGTCAGCTCGTCCCACAGCCGGGCGAAGGCGCGCAGCTTGCACATCTCCTCCACGAAGCGCACGCCGGCGTTGACGAAGAACGACATCCGGCCCACGACCTCGCCGAACCGCTCGGCCGGGACCTGGCCCGAGTCGCGGACGCTGTCCAATACGGCGATCGCGGTGGAGACGGCGAAGGCGATCTCCTGGACCGGCGTCGCGCCGGCCTCCTGCAGGTGGTAGCTGCAGATGTTGGTCGGGTTCCAGGTCGGCATCGTGGTGACGGTGTGAGCGATCATGTCGGTGATCAGCCGCAGCGACGGCCCGGGCGGGAAGACGTAGGTCCCCCGCGACAGGTACTCCTTGATGATGTCGTTCTGCGTGGTGCCCGTCAGCTTCGCGAGGTCGGCGTCCTGCTCCTCGGCGACGACCTGGTAGAGCGCGAGCAACCACATGGCTGTCGCGTTGATGGTCATGGACGTGTTCATCGTCTCGAGCGGGAGTTCGTCGAACAGCGTGCGCATGTCCCCGAGATGAGCGACCGGTACGCCGACCTTGCCGACCTCGCCCCGGGCCAGCTCGTGGTCGGCGTCGTACCCGGTCTGGGTCGGCAGGTCGAAGGCAACCGACAGCCCGGTCTGGCCCTTGGCCAGGTTGCCGCGGTACAGCTTGTTGGACTCCGCGGCCGAGGAGTGACCGGCGTAGGTCCGCATCACCCAGGGGCGGTCACGCTTGTCGTCGGAGGGGTACGGCACGGCGACCTCCTGGCTGGTCTGGGCGTGGAGTCTATCCGCGCCTCATGCCAACGGCTGTGGCCACTCGTGCCGGGGCAGCAGGTCGCGCAAGGGGAGGACGTCCCCGCGACCGAGGATCACCTTGGTGTCGAGATTCGCCGGGTCGACCTGTCGGATGAACTCCCGGCACCGCCCGCACGGTGGCAGCACGCGCAGCCGGCGGTCGTCGTCGCGGTGGACCGCCACGATGGCCTCGATGACGTAGTGCCCGGCCGTCACCATGGCGGCGATCGCGGCGTGCTCGGCGCAGAAGCCGGTCCCCGAGCCGGTGTCGAGACAGACACCGGTGAAGATCTGGCCGTCGCGGGTGCGCAGGGCCGCGGCCACGTCACCGAACAACCGGTCACCCACCCGATGCGGCTTCAGCACCGCTGCGGCCTGGTCGATCAGCAGGTCGTCAGTCATGCCCTGGATTGTCGCGCCCGACCTCCGGGCGGCGGCAGTAACGTCGAGGGGTGACGCCGCCGCCGAGCAGCCTGCACTACACGGTCGGCCCGATCGTCGCGCTCGTCGCCATCCTGCTGATCATCGTCTTCCTGCGATGGACGTTCAGCCAGCGGACCCAGCGCGACCCGTTCGCCCCGCCGCCGGATTCCACCGGGCTGCTGCAGGCCGCGGCCAGCCTGCCCGACCGGCCCAAGGCGCTCGCCCTGCGGGCGGTGCTGTCCGACGCGGGGATCCGCTCGACGATCCGCGAGCACCCACGCCACGGCGTACAGGTGCTGGTGTTCCCCGACGACTCCACCCGTGCCCGCCAGCTCGCCGGGCCGTTCGCGACCCCCGGGTGATCGGCACTACCGTCGCGGCCATGGCCGTTCACCTGACGCGCATCTACACCCGCACCGGCGACGGCGGGGAGACCCGGCTCGGCGACATGAGCCTGACCGCGAAGACCGACCCCCGGTTGGCGGCGTACGCCGACGTCGATGAGGCCAACTCCTGCCTCGGCGTCGCCCTGGCGCTCGGGTCACTGGCCGAGGACGTCCAGCAGGTGCTGACCCGGGTGCAGAACGAGCTGTTCGACGTCGGGGCCGACCTGTCCACGCCGGTGACCCCCGACCCCAAGTACCCGCCGCTGCGGATCACCCAGGACTATGTCGACCGTCTGGAGACCCACTGCGACGAGTTCAACGAGCGGCTGTCCAAGCTGGACAGCTTCATCCTGCCGGGCGGAACCCCCGGTGCGGCCCTGTTGCACGTCGCCCGCACGGTCGTCCGCCGGGCCGAGCGGTCCGGGTGGGCGCTGGTCGCGGCCGACGGGGAGCGCACCAACGTGCTGTCCGTGACCTACCTCAACCGGCTGTCGGACCTGCTGTTCATCCTGGCCCGGGTGGCCAATCCCAACGGTGACGTGCTCTGGGTTCCGGGTGGCCAGCGCTAGGGTTGCGTCGCCGGCCGGCGCTAGGGTGCAGTGTGCCTGCCGAGTCGAACCGGCCTGACGTTTCCAGCCTCCTGAGCCTCGGTATAGTGCTGGCGCTGTGCCTGGTCCTCGGCCTGGGCTTGGGCTGGCTGCTCGATCGAGCGGTGGGCACGTCCCCGGTGTTCCTGCTCGTCGGGCTCCTGCTGGGAATCGTCGCAGCCGGCTGTTATACGGTCGCCATGTTCCGGAGGCAACTGTGATCCGCACCGTCCGTTCCGACGGGAAGGGCCTGTGCCCTTAGAGACCAACGTGGGAGGCCAGCAATGCAACCGGAGCTGACCGTTCCGCAGGTCGCCGACAGCACGTTCCGGCGCGCGGTCATCGTCGCCTGCATCGTCGGCGCTGTCGCCCTCGTCGTCTCCCTGCCCCTGGGCTACCTGGCCGCCGCGGCGTTCGGCTGCCTCGGGCTGGGCCTCGGGATGCTCAACTCCCGGCTCGTACAACTGTCGGTCGTCCGCTTCGCCCGGATGGAATCCAGCCGGCCCAAGCGGCAGTTCGTGGGCTCGGTGGTCATGCGCCTGGCCCTGATCACAGTGCTGGCCCTGGCTCTCGCGCTGCTGTTCCGGCCCGAGGGGATCGGTGTCATCGTCGGCCTCGGCGTCTTCCAGCTGCTCATGATCGTGGTCGCGGCGGTGCCGATGATGAAGGAGATGCGGCGCTCATGAGCGTGGTGGCCGCCGAAGAGATCGAGATCGGCGTACACCCGACGACGACGTTCCTCGGGCTGACCTTCAACGTCGACACGATCCTGGCCACGGTCATCGCCGGCGCCGTCGTGGTCGGCTTGGGGTTGTTCGTCCGGTCGCGGGTCACCGCCGGGGTCCCGAGCGGGGCGCAGCTCTTCCTGGAGGGCGTCAACGCCCAGGTGCGCAGCCAGGTCGAGCAGAGCGTCGGCATCCGGACCGCGCCGTTCGTCGTACCGCTGGCGCTGACCCTGTTCCTGTTCATCCTCGCGGCGAACTGGCTCGCCTTCTTGCCCAGCGAGCACTACGTCCCGCCGCCGACGGCCGACGTGAATCTGACCTTCGCCCTCGCGCTGCTCGTGATCGTCGCGGTCCACGTGACCGGGGTCCGCAAGCGCGGCGCCGGCACGTACATGAAGCACTTCGCCCAGCCGTACTGGTGGCTGTTCCCCCTGAACCTGATCGAGGAGCTGGCCAAGCCGGTCTCGCTGGCCCTGCGGTTGTTCGGCAACATCTTCTCCGGCGGCATCATCATCGCCCTGATCGCCGGGCTCCCGGCGTACATCCTGTGGGCGCCCAACGCGACCTGGAAGCTGTTCGACCTGTTCATCGGGTTGATCCAGGCCTTCATCTTCGCCCTGCTGACCGTCCTGTACTTCGGGTCGGCCACGAGCGAGGAGGGGCACTGACGACGAGCCGACGCCGCCCACGCCCGATGACCAGCAACGACCGCAGAACACGAGGAGAGACATGGCTGTAAGCGACAGCAGCGTCCAGCTCGCCGGCGCCTTCGTCGGCGGTGGCCTGGCCCTGGCCGGCGGGGCCATCGGCGCCGCCATCGGCGACGGCATGGCCGGCGCCGCCACCATCCAGGGCGTGGCCCGCCAGCCCGAGGCCCAGGGCCGACTGTTCACGATCTTCTTCCTCACGGTGGGCCTGTGTGAGGCCGCCTACTTCATCAACCTCGCCTTCATGGCCCTGTTCGTCTTCGTCCTCGGCCCGGTGTGATGGGCCTGGCCCTTCCGATCGGCATCCTCGCGGCCGAGAGCGGCGGCGGCGAGGAGGACAGCGGCGGCAACTTCCTGGTCCCCAACGGGACCTTCCTGTTCGAGCTGCTGTACTTCCTGCTCATCCTGTTCATCCTCGGCCGGTTCGTCGTACCGCCGATCACCCGCGCCATGCGGGAGCGCTCGGCGATGGTGGCCAAGGGTGCCGAGGAGGCGGAAGCGGCCAAGGAACGCGCCGAGCAGGCTCGGCAAGCCACCCGAGCGGAGTTGGACGAGGCCCGTGGCGAGGCCGCGAAGATCCGCGACCGGGCCCGAGCCGAGGCCGACCGGTTGGCCGACGGCAAGCGCCAGCAGGCACTGGCCGAGACCACCGAGGTCCGCGAGCAGGGTGAGGAGACGCTGGCCGAGCAGCGCGAGCGGGCTAACCGGGAGTTGCACCAGCAGGTCGGCGGCCTGGCGCTCACCCTGGCCGAGCGCATCCTCGGCACCGTGACGGCCGAGGACGAACGCGTCCGCGCCACGATCGACGACTTCCTCGCCGACATCGACCCGCCGGCAGGGGCACCCGTCGTGCCCGCCGCCGGGTCACCGAGCGGAACGGGCCAGCGCTAGTGGACATCCTGATCGCCGAGCTGTTCGGGTTTGCCATCGCCGTGTTCGTCGTCGTCCGGTACGTCGTACCGTTTATCCGCAAGGCGATGGCCGCCCAGCAGAAGGCGGTGGCCAAGCAGGTCGAGGACGCCCAGCGCGCCCACGAGGAGCTGCAGAGCGCGCAGGCGCGGTACGACGAGGCGGTCGAGCAGGCACGCAACGAGGCCGCCCAGATCCGTGATCGCGCCCGAGCCGAGGCCGGTTACATCGCCGACGAGGTCGCCGAGCGCGCCGACCAGGACGTGGTCCGCATCCACCAGCGCGGTGACGACCAGTTGACGACGGCCCGCCAGCAGGCGGTACGCGAGCTGCGCCGTGACGTCGGTCAGCTCGCCGTCCGGCTGGCCGGGCGGATCGTGCACGAGGCGCTGGCCGACGAGAGCCGCCGGTCGACGACGATCGACCGCTTCCTCGACGAGCTGGACGGCATGTCGCAGCCCGAGGGTGGCGTGACGTCGGCCGGCACGGTCCAGCTCATGCAGGGGGCCTCCCGCGATTCCCTGAGCCACGCCCGTGACTCGCTGGACGCCGACCTGCGCGACGCCGGCGTCGAGGACACCTCCGCGCTGGGTGACGAGCTCTTCGCGGTGTCCGATCTGCTGGACCGGCGCCGTACGCTGCTGCGTTCGCTGGCCGACCCGAGCATTCCGAGTGAATCCCGGGTCAAGCTGGTGGACACGCTGTTCGGCGCCCGGCTTTCCGAACGAGGGCTGGGCACGCTGCGAGGTCTGGTGGCCGACCGGTGGTCGAGGCCGACGGATCTGCTCCGGGCCGTCGAGGCGCTCGCACGAGAGGCGCACTTCGCAGTAGCGGAGCAGCAAGGATCGCTGGACGACGTCGAGGACCAGCTGTTCCGGCTCGGGCGCATCCTTGAGGGCCAGCCGGAGCTGGCCGGCCTGCTGAGTGATCCGAACACCGATCCGAACCGCCGGGTCGCCCTGCTCGACGCGCTGGTCGCGGACAAGCTCTCCGGACCGACCTTGCAGGTGCTCCGGCACACGGTGCGCTCGCCACGACGGCGCAGCATCGAGTCGTTGGTGGAGGAGCTGACCGAGCTCGTCGCCGCCCGACGGGGGCGTTCGATTGCCCAGGTCACCGCGCCGCTGCCGTTGACTGGCGCCCAGGAGGAGCGGCTGGGTTCGCTGCTGTCGCGTGTCTACGGCCGGGACGTCTCCCTGCAGGTGGAGGTCGACGAGGCGATGCTCGGCGGGTTGGTGGTCGAGATCGGCGAGGACCTGATCGACGGCAGCGTGTCCGCCCAGCTGGAGCGCGCCGCCCAGGGCCTGCCGCAGTAGCTCGCGCAACCTTTCCCCCGCTCCTGGCATCTGTACCGGGTGTGGAGCTGCAGGGGGGCGGATGACCGATCGGG
>JACCSC010000243.1 GCA_013813215.1 Geodermatophilaceae bacterium
GCGGGAGCCGGCCGAAGGCGTAGAAGACCTTGCCCAGCGCGGTGCAGTGCGCTGGGACCTCGACCCCCACCCAGTTCGTCGCACCCAGCATGTACCGGGAGTCCACCTGGGCGATCTGCACGACGGACTGCCCCCGGGGGACGGCCAGGTTCACGGTCTCGCCGGTGAGTTCGCCGATCCGCTGCAGTACCGGATCAGCCACGCGCTCCAGCTCGGCGACGGGCTCGTGCCGGGCGGCGTACACCGCGAACAGGGCCCCCGGCCGGAAACCGTCGTCGTGGCGCTCGAGCAGCTGGTGCCGCTCCAGGGCGTGCAGGAGCCGGGACCCGGTCGACTTCGGCAGTCCCGTGCGCCCGACGAGGTCGGTGAAGCTGCAGGCGCCGTCGGCGCGTACGACGATGGCGACCAGCTCGGCCGCGCGGTCGATCGCCTGGGTGCCTGTCATTGCCTCGCCGTCCGGAGTAAGCCACTATGTGGAACCGCAGTTCCACACTATGGGTCGGACCCGCAGGGTGCGTCAAGGAGGCCGCAGATGTTCCGCAACACGATGCCGCGCTACGAGGTGCTCAGCGAGGACGCGATGGCGGTGCTGGACGGCGGGTGGCGGCGCATCCTCACCGAGATCGGCGTCGAGTTCATGTCCGACCGGGCGCTGGACCTGTTCCGCCAGGCCGGCCAGCGGGTCGAGGAGAACAACGTGTTCCTCGACCCGGACTTCGTGCTGGAGCAGGTGGCCAAGGCGCCGCGCGAGTTCGACGTGGCGGCCCGCAATCCGGCCAACACCGTGCACATCGGCGGCGACATGATGAGCTTCGGCGCCGTGTACGGGCCACCGTTCGTCCGGCAGGGCGATGTGCGGCGCGACGCGACGATGGAGGACTACCGCAACTTCGCCAAGCTCGCCCAGTCCTTCGACGTCCTGGACAGCGCGGGCGGGGTGGTCTGCGAGCCGAACGACACGCCGCTGGACTCCCGGCACCTGGACATGACCTACGCGTTACAGACCCTCACCGACAAGCTGTACATGGGCAACGTGGTCTCCGGTGTGAACGCCCGGGACACCATCGAGATGAGTTCCATCCTCTTCGGCGGGCGCGAGGCCATCGAGCGGACTCCCGTGTCGATCAGCCTGATCAACTGCAACTCCCCACTGCGCTGGGACGACCGGATGCTGGAGGCGCAGTTCGAGTACTCCGCGGCGAACCAGGCCGTCGTGCTCACGCCGTTCCTGCTGATGGGCGCGATGTCACCGGTGACCATCCCGTCCGCGCTGGTCCAGCAGATGGCCGAGGCGCTGTCCGGGATCGCGTTGTCCCAGCTGATCCGGCCGGGCTGTCCGGTCATCTTCGGGTCGTTCCTGTCCAACATCGACATGCAGTCCGGTTCGCCGACCTTCGGTACGCCGGAGTCGGCCATGGGCCTGCTGTGCACGGGGCAGATCGCCCGGCGTTTCGGCCTGCCGTTCCGCTCCGGCGGTGGTCTCACGTCCAGCCAGGTCGCGGACGCGCAGGCAGGCTACGAGGCGCTGATGACGCTGCTGCCGACGTTCCTGGCCGGGGTGAACTGGGTGATGCACTCCGCGGGCTGGCTGGAGGGCGGCCTCGTGGCGAGCTTCGAGAAGTTCATCGTCGACGTCGAGCTGCTGCAGATGCTGCGCCACGAGTTCACGCCCTTGGACATCACCGAGGAGTCGCTGGCCTTCGGGGCGCACGAGGAGGTAGGGCACGGCGGGCACTTCCTCGGCGCGATGCACACGATGGAGCGTTTCCGGACCTGCTTCTACCGGCCGCTGCTCTCCTCGTCGGAGAACTACGAGCGCTGGATGCGCAACGGCGGCGCCGACACCAACGCCCGGGCGACCCGGATCTACCAGTCGACGTTGGACAAGTACGAGCAGCCGCCGCTGGACGAGGCGATCCGGGAGGAGTTGGCGGCCTACGTCGTACGCCGCCGCGCCGAACTGGGTGACTGAGAACGGGCCCGCCGCTGGCACGGCCCGCATGCGTGGTCGTCAGCGGACTGCTGGGCAGCCCTGGCTGGACAGGCTCAGGCGTATCCGAGTACGTCCTCATGGGTGGGCGTCTGACCGACCCTCTGGCAAAGAGTCTGCTGGTCGCGGGGGGTCCGATGGCGCCCTTGACATAGCGCAACGGCGGCAGGACGCTTACGGAGCGCAATCGTCTTATCTCACCGGTCGATTCGGAGGCCCTCATGCGATCCAAGCGCCGTCTTTACCCACGCGGCTATCCCTGCGCCCGCACCCCTCCCCTTCGACTCTGCTCTGGACGTGTCTGGCCTAGGCATCATTGCCGAAACGGGTGACTATCTCCGCACGCAGGAGCCGCCGATGACGCAAGGTGTTTGCCTCGCTTACACGAGGGGTGACTGCGTCCACAAGTCCGGGTCGGATGCATCGGGGCACGGCTGGTGGGACAACGTCGACTGCAGTGCTACGTACGCGGATG
>JACCSC010000294.1 GCA_013813215.1 Geodermatophilaceae bacterium
ATGTGGATGAACGGGTCCCAGGCCCAGTCGCGGCGGCCGGCCTCCAGCACGAGGACACTCGTGGCGGGATCTTCACTGAGCCGGTGGGCGAGGACGCAGCCGGCGGACCCGCCGCCCACGATCACGAAGTCGTACGCCGTCACGACCCGAACCAATGCTGGACGGTCGGCCGCACGTTGTGCCAGACGTGCTTGGTCTCGTGGTACTCGGCCAGCCCCGCCCGACCCAGTTCCCGGCCGACGCCGGACTGCTTGTAGCCGCCCCACTCCGCCTGCGGGACGTACGGGTGGTAGTCGTTGATCCAGACCGTGCCCATCCGCAGCCGCGCGGCGACCCGTTCGGCCCGCCCGGCGTTCTGCGTCCAGACCGCGCCGGCCAGCCCGTACCGGCTGTCGTTGGCGAGCCGAACCGCATCGTCCTCGCCGTCGAACGTCTCGACGGTCAGCACCGGGCCGAAGGATTCCTCCTGTACGACGGCCATCTCACTGCGGCAGCCATCCAGGATCGTGGGTGGGTAGTAGTGGCCGCCAGCCAGCGCCGGGTCGTCGGGGCGGGCACCGCCGCAGCGCAGGACGGCGCCCGCAGCGACTCCGGCCTCGACATACCGCTCGACCTTGTCCCGGTGCGCCGCGGAGATCAGCGGGCCGGTCTCGGCGTCGGGGTCGAAAGGTCCGCCGAGACGGATCTTGCCGGCCCGGGTCACCAATTCGTCGACGAACTCGTGGTGGATCGCCTCGTCGATCACCAGGCGGGCGCCGGCTGAGCAGACCTGGCCGGAGTGCAGGAACACCGCGGTGAGGGCGAAGTCCAGGGCGACCTCGCGGTCGGCGTCGGCGAAGACGATGTTCGGGTTCTTCCCGCCGAGTTCGAGGGCGATCTTCTTCACCGTCCCCGCCGCCGCGGCCATCACGGTCCGGCCGGTGGCCAGCCCGCCGGTGAACGACACGAGGTCGACGTCGGGGTGCTCGGCCAGCGGCGCCGCGACCTGCGCTCCGGCACCGAGGACGAGGTTGCCCACACCCGGCGGCAGGCCGACGTCGTCGAGGATGCGCATCAGCAGGATCGCGGTGGACGGCGTCAGCTCACTCGGCTTGAGGACGAACGTGCAGCCCGCCGCGAGGGCCGGCGCTACTTTCCAGGACACCTGCAGCAGCGGGTAGTTCCACGGGGTGATCAACCCGCAGACGCCGACCGGCTCGTGGACGATCCGGCTCACCACGTCGGGGCGACCTGGATCCACCACCCGGCCGGCGTCCTGGCCGGTCACGCCGGCGTAGTGCCGGAAGACGGCCACCACGTCGTCGACGTCGTACTGGCTCTCGACGTACCGCTTCCCCGTGTCCAGTGACTCGGCGCGCGCGATCGCCGCCTTGTCCGCGGCTAGGCGGTCGGCCACCCGGTGCAGCAGCGCGCCCCGGTCGGCCGCGGATGTCCCCGGCCAGGTGCCCTCGTCGAAAGCGGCGCGGGCGGCGGTGATGGCGCCCACGGTGTCCGCCGCGGTGGCCTCGTCCACGTTCGCCACGAGAGCGCCGTCGGCCGGGCAGCGGATCTCGCGCCGCCCGCCCGCCCGTGCCTGAACCCATCGACCGTCGACGAACAGGTCAGGCACGGGGCCTCCGTCGGTTGTTACCCCTGGGTCAGCGGCGTGCTTCGCCCCGGCCGCGTTCGCGAGCGCGCTCGGTGTCCGCGACTGCCTCGCGAGCCCGCTGCCCGATGCTGTCCCGCGGACCCTGCATCATCGGGTCGCGCCGAACGTCCATCGCCAGTGACACGCACAGCCCGATCATCACCAACGCGAACGGGAAGGCGGCCAGGATTGTCAGGTTCTGCAGACCCGTGAGGGCGGTCGCGCCGCCGAGCAGCAGCATCACCGCCGCCACCGCACCCATCAGGACACCCCAGAAGATGACGACCGGGCGGGTCGGGTGCTGAGTGCCCCGCTGCGACAACGTGCCCATGACCATGGAGGCGGCGTCGGCACCGGAGACGAAGAAGATCGCCACCAGGATTATGACCAGCACGCTCGTCACGCCGGCGAGCGGGAACTCGTTGAGCAGGTTGAACAGCGAGCTGTCCGTCGTGGCCTCGCCGCCCTGGGTCAGGTCGGCCCCGTTGCGCTCGGCACCGATCCCCGCGCCGCCGAAGATCGAGAACCAGACCAGGCTCACCGTGCTGGGGATGAGGATCACGCCTACGACGAACTGACGGATCGTGCGGCCGCGGCTGATCCGGGCGATGAACATGCCGACGAACGGCGTCCACGACACCCACCAGGCCCAGTAGAAGATCGTCCAGCTCGACAACCAGGTGGCGGCCTCGGGGCTGTTCGCCGCGGTCAGCGCGGACATGCCGGGCAGCTCGGCGATGTACGTGCCGACCGCGGTCGGGACGAGGTTGAGGATCAGGATGGTCGGGCCGGCGAGGAAGACGAACGCCGCCAGCACGATGGCCAGCACCATGTTCGTGTTGGCCAGCCATTGGATGCCCTTGGCGATGCCCGACACCGCGGACATGACGAAGGCCACGGTGAGCACGGCGATGATCAGGACCTGCACGAGCTCGTTGGGCTCGATGCCGCCGACCTCGTTGAGCCCGGCGTTGATCTGCAGCGCCCCCAACCCCAACGAGGCGGCCGAGCCGAACAGGGTGGCGAACAGCGCCAGCATGTCGATGGCCCGCCCGCCCAGGCTGTCCATCCGCTTCTCGCCGAACAGGGGGACGAACGCGGAACTGATCAGCTGGCGGCGGCCGACGCGGTACGTGCTGTAGGCGATGGCCAGGCCGACGATGGCGTACATAGCCCAGGGGTGCAGGGTCCAGTGGAACAGCGTGGTGGCCATGGCCGCGGACGCCGGCTCGACGCCCTCGGAGCCGGGAGGCGCGTTCAAGAAGTGCCAGAGAGGCTCGTACGCGCCGTAGAACATCAGGCCGATGCCCATGCCGGCGCTGAACATCATGGCGATCCAGGAGATGGTCCGGAACTCCGGCTCCTCCCCCTCCTTGCCGAGCGGGATCCGGCCGTACCGGCTGAACGCCAGCCAGAACGAGAACAGGACGAACCCGGTCGCGGCGAGCACGAACAGCCAACCGAAGCCGTCGACCACCCAGGCCAGCGCGTCGCCGACCACGTTGCCCAGCGACTCGCTACCGAACGACCCCCACAGCACCAGGGCGACCGCGATGACCGCGACGACGCCGAGGACGACCTGGTCGGTGGTGACCTTCTCGCCGCGCTCCTCGGGGGGCGCTACGGCACCGTCCTTGGTCCCCTTCGCGCCTCGGGGTTCGCGTGGTCGATCGGTGGTGGTCATCCGGACTCCGCCTCTTACCGGGGTGAGCTGCCTGGGCAGCCCCGCTGCCAAGTGTTGCGCGCAGCAGAACACGCGACATGATGCGCAACACAGTCCACCTGCGCATCCAGCGCGTCAAGCGTTTCCGCGCTTTGCGCTGTGAATCGTGACGTCGATCAGGACCCGGTCCAGCCCAGCCGCCGGGACACCTCCGCCGCGGCCGTCTGTACGGCGGTTACCACCGCCTGGACACGGTCGGCGGTGAGCCTGAAGGTGGGCCCGGAAACACTGAGCGACGCGCGTACGTCCCCGGTGAGATTGCGGACCGGCGCGGCGACCGCGGTCAGGCCGATTTCGAGTTCGTCGACGGCCACGGCGTACCCCCGCTCGCGTACCTCGGCAACGGCAGCCCGCAGCTTGCGGCCGGAGGTGATCGTCGCCGGCGTGTAGCGCTGAAGTTTGCCGGCGACCGCGAGCACCTCGATGTCGGGCAGTGAGCTGAGCAGGACCTTGCCGTTGGACGTGGCGTGCAGCGGCAGCCGCTGGCCCACCCAGTAGTGCGGTTGCAGCGCGGACGAGCCGGCGATCTGGTCGACGTACAGCGAAGCGCCGTCGGACATGACGCAGACGTTGACGGTCTCCCCCGTGCTGGCGGCCAGTTCCCGGGTGACGGTACGGCTCTCCTGCACGATGTCCAGCCGGGCCGCGGTGGCGCCAGCCAGCCGCAGGATGCCGACGCCCAGGCGGTACTTGCCGCGCTCGGAGTTCTGCTCCACCAGTCCGCGATTCTCCAGGGCGGCCACGAGCCGGAA
>JACCSC010000303.1 GCA_013813215.1 Geodermatophilaceae bacterium
AGGTGACCGGCAGCGCCTCGGTGGCGCCGTACGGGCTGTGGATCTCCGCCTCCGGACCGAGCAGGGCCAGGAAACGGCGCTGCACCGCAGGGGTGACGGGGGCGCCGGCGGAGATGACGCGGGTCAACGTGGGCATCCGCGCGCCCGAGACCGCGGCGGCGCGGCCGACGGTGTCCAGCAGCGCCGGCGAGCCGAACATGAGGGACGCGCCGTAACGGTTGGCCGCCGCCACGACCCGTCGGGGGTCGACCCGCGCGGGTTGCGACGGGTTCATCCGCGGGATCACGGTGGTGAGCCCGAGCGCGGGGCCGAACAGGGCGAAGGGGGGAAAGGTGGCCAGGCTGACCTCGCCGGGGCAGACGTCGTACAGGCTGCGGACCAGCTCGACCTGGGCCAGGAGGTGTCCGTGCTCGAACTCCACCCCTTTGGGCGGCCCGGTGCTGCCCGACGTGAACGCGATGGCGACGGTTCCGCTCGGCTCCAGCTCGGGTAGGCCGGGCGCGGTGTCTGCTGCCGGCCCCTGGCCGCGAACCGTGACGACGATCCGGGCGTCGGGGCACCAGCGCAGCACCCGGCGGGCCAGCTGCGCCCGCGGTACGCCGATGAAGGCCGCCGGCGCCACCTGGGCCAGGCAGCGGCGGACGTTGGCCGGACCGATCCCGGGGTCGATGAGAACCGGGACCGCGCCGATCCGCAGCAGCGCGTAGGTGAGAGCGAAGAAGTCCAGGATCGGCGGGACCATCAGTGCGGTCCGCATCCCCGGGCCGATGCCTCGCTGAGTCAGATGGCGGGCGGCCTGCTCGCCCCGCTCGAGCAGACCGGCGTACGTCGTCACCTGGAAGTCGCCGCGGGTCGGCAGGATCAGGGCAGGCCGTTCCGGATGGGCCCCGGCCGCCTCCCGCCACCGGCCGGTCAGCGTGCCCGTGCTCACCCGGTGATCGTCCTGGCGGTGCGCCGCAGGAAGTCCAGCACCAGATCACCGACCGCCGACGTCTCGTCCTCCAGGACGTAGTGCCCGGCGTCGGCGAAGCGGTGCACCTCTGCCTCGGGGAGCAGCTGCCGCCAACGCTCGAGGATGTCCGCGTCCAGGACGAAGTCGCGCATCCCCCAGCAGATCAGCACCGGCTTCTCCCGCAGGAGCGTCAGCCGCTGCTCGGTGTCGCGCAGCACGGCGTGGGCCGGATCCTCGGGCGAGACGGGGAGGTCCCTGACGAACTCCAGGACCGCGACCCGGTGCTCCGGCCGGTCGTACGGCGCGAGGTAGCCGCGGCGTACGGCGGCCGTCATCCGGCGGCGTACACCGAGCAGCGCGGCCCCGAGGGCGAAGGCGTTCAGGTGGCGCACAGCGAGCCCGCCCGGCGGCGTCCGGACCGCGCGCAGGACCAGCGGGAGCCCCTTGCCGGCGGGCAGCGGGAAGGCCGCGGTGTTGAACAGCACGAGCCGCTCGACCCGTTCGGGATTGGCCACCGCCCAGGCCATCGCGATGGCGCCACCCCAGTCGTGCACGACGAGAGTGACGGGACCGGTGGGCACCACCTGAGCCAGGAAGTCGGTGAAGTCGGCAACCCGACGGGTCAACGTGTGCGGGTAGGCCGCGGCCGTGGGCTTGGCCGAGCGACCCATCCCGATGTGGTCCGGCGCGATCGCCCGGTGTCCGGACGCGGGCAGCCGGTCCAGGAGCGACCGGAAGTGGTAGGACCACGAAGGGTTGCCGTGCACGAGGACGACCGGCGGCCCGGACCCCTCGTCGACGTAGGCGTACTGCAGACCCCCGACGGTGACGCTGCGGGGCCGGGTCGGGAACCCCGTCACCACAGCACTTCGGCGGCGGTGGCGTTGATGCCGCTACCGATCCCCATCAGCACGACGCGGTCGCCGCTGACCAGCCGTCCCGAGTCCACCGCCTTGGACAGCACGGTGGGGATGGAGGCCGGCCCGATGTTGCCGAACGTCGGGTAGATCAGCGGGAAGCGATCCCGGTCGAGGTTGAGGGTGTCGCAGATCGCGCGGGTGTGCACCTTGCTGATCTGGTGTACGGCGTACAGATCGAAACCCGTTGCGTCCCAACCGAAGCTGTCCACCGCTTCCTTCCAGGTCGCGGCGGCCACCGCCAGCCCGGCCACCAGGAGCGCCGGGGCATCGGTGCTCATCTCGTCACGCTGGCCGGTGCACAGCTGGGCGTGCTCGGTGCCGGCGCGGGACAGCCCGCCGAGGAAGCGGTGGCCGTCCGGGGCCAGGTCGCGGCGCGAGAGCACCATGGCCGCGGCTCCGGAGCCCAGCGTGAGGGTGGCGAACTGGGCGCGGAACGACGCCGGATCGGGGTCGGCCACCAGCCGGGCGATAGTCGACTCCACGACGAAGCGGCTGCCTTCGGCGTCCACCACCAGACCGTGGTCGATTTCGCCCTGCTCGATCATGGCCGCGACCAGGCTCATCCCGTTCAGGAATCCGAGACAGGCGTTGCCGAGGTCGAGGTTCAGCGCCATCGGGGGCAACTGCATCCGTCCGTGCACGATGCTGGCGGTGGACGGCTCGAGGTAGTCGCGGTCCACCGACGTGTTGATCAGCGCGCCGATGTCCTCCCGGGCAACGCCGCTGCGGGTCAGCGCGAGTTCCCCCACGGCGGCGGCGGCCGTGCTGGGCATGGTGCCAACGTCCCACAACCGTCGCTCGCCGATCCCGGCGACCGTGCGCATCAGTCCCGGACGCAGCCGGAGCCGGCGGAGCGTCGGGGCCAACTCCTCCTCGATGGCCTCGGAGGTCAACACGTTGGGCGCGTCGAGGTGCGCCAGACCGCTGATCACCACGTCGCGATAGCGCTGTACTGCCTTGGCCAAGTGTCGATCCCAGCTTCGGTCGAGTTCTCGTCTCGAGTCGGCCGAGGAGTTCGGGCGACATGTCCGACAGTGCCATGCCCATCGCGGCCGGCGCCAAACGTGGCGCCTCCGGGGTCGCGGTGCGGTGGCCACAGGCCACCGCGCCTATAGGGTTCCGGCATGGGTAGCGCGGCGAGCCGGGAGTACGCCGAAAGCTTCGGCGTCGAGGACCAGCCCCTGGCCGCGGCCCGGGCTCGCTCCGAGGAGTTCGGCTGCGAGCCGGTCAGTCCGGCCGCCGGCGGGGCGTTGCGCTTCCTCGCCGCGGCGCTGGATGCCCGGGCCGTGGTCGAGGTCGGGACCGGCGCGGGGGTGTCCGGGCTCTGGTTGATCGGCGGCATGCGGGCCGACGGCGTGCTGACCTCGGTCGACACCGAGGCCGAGCATCAGCGCGCGGCCCGACAGAGCTTCGGCGAGGCCGGCATCGTGGCGGCCCGGACCCGGTTGATCAACGGTGCGGCGCTGGATGTGCTGCCGCGGCTCACCGACAGCGCCTACGACCTGGTGTTCGTCGACGGACCCAAGGCGCAGTACCAGGACTGCCTGGCCGAGGCGCTGCGGCTGCTGCGGCCCGGCGGCGTGGTGGTGTTCTCCGGCGTACTCGGGCGGGGGCGGGTCAGTGAGCCGACGGCGCGCGACCCGGAGACAGTGGCCCTGCGCGAGCTGGTCAAGACGATCCGGGAGCACGAACAGCTGCTGTCGACGCTGCTGCCTCTGGGCGAGGGCCTGCTCGCCGCCGCACACCGCCCGTAGCGCCAGCTCAGCGGCGCCAGCTCAGGAGAGGGCCTTGACGCCCTTGCCGAGCACGACCACGCCGGAAGGGCTCACGTGGTAGCGCTCGCGGTCCGCCTCGAGGTTGACCCCGATGTGCGCGTCGGGCGGTACGACGACGTTCTTGTCCAGGATCGCCCGGCGGACGACCGCCCGCGCACCGATCCGTACGCCGTCGTGCAGCACGCTGCCCTCGACGTACGCACCGCCGCTGATCACGACGTCCGGTGAGACGACCGAGCCGCGCACCGTCGCCCCCGAGACGATGACGCCGGGTCCGACCATGGACTCCTGGGCCAGCCCACCCTCGACGAACTTCGCCGGTGGCAGCTGCGGGGGCAGGGTGTAGATCGGCCACTCCCGGTTGTAGAGGTTGAACACCGGGTGGACCGACACCAGGTCCATGTGCGAGTCGTAGTAGGAGTCCAGCGTCCCGACGTCGCGCCAGTAGCCACGGTCGCGGTCGGTGGCCCCCGGTACGTCGTTGTCGGCGAAGTCGTACACCTCCGCGACGCCCTGCTCGACGAGCATCGGGATCAGGTTGCCGCCCATGTCGTGTACCGAGGACTCGTCGGCCGCGTCCAGCCGCAGCGAGTCGAGCAACGTCTGGGTGGTGAACACGTAGTTGCCCATCGAGGCGAAGATCTCGTTCGGGTTGTCCGACAGGCCGGGCGGGTCGGCCGGCTTCTCCCGGAAGGCCGTGATGCGACGCCCGTCGGTCTCGATCACGCCGAATTCGGTGGACTGGGCCCGCGGCACCCGGATGCCGGCCACCGTGACCCCCGCCCCGGACTGGACGTGCTGGGCCACCAGCTGCGCCGGGTCCATCCGATAGACGTGGTCGGCGCCGAAGACGACGATGTAGTCCGGCTGGTCGTCGTACACCAGGTTCAGGCTCTGGTAGATGGCGTCGGCGCTGCCGGTGTACCAGCGCGGGCCGAGCCGCTGCTGGGCCGGAACCGGTGTGATGTAGCTGCCCAGCAGCGCCGACATCCGCCAGGTGGTCGTGATGTGCCGATCCAGCGAATGCGACTTGTACTGCGTGAGGACGCAGATCCGGGTGTAACCGCCGTTGACCAGGTTGGACAGGACGAAGTCGATCAGCCGGTAGTTCCCCCCGAACGGCACGGCGGGTTTGGCTCGATCCTGGGTCAGCGGCCACAGCCGTTTGCCCTCGCCGCCGGCCAGCACGATCCCGAGGACGCGCGGCTCCCTGGCCATGGGGGTGAATCTAGTCTGCTGCCATGCGCGTCGGCCTGCTCACCCGAGAGTTTCCGCCGGAGGTGTACGGCGGGGCCGGCGTGCATGTGGATTTCCTGGTCCGGGAGCTGCGGGCGACCGCCGGCGTCGAGGTGGACGTGCACTGCTTCGGCGCGCCGCGCGAGGGGGCCACGGCGCATGCAGTACCGCCGCAGCTCGACGGTGCCAACGCCGCGCTGCAGACCCTCGGCGTCGACCTGGCCATCGTGGACGCCGTGCGCGGCCGCGACATCCTGCACTCGCACACCTGGTACGCCAACCTCGCCGGGCACCTGGGTTCCCTGCTGTACGACGTACCGCACGTGGTCACGGCGCACTCGCTGGAGCCGCGCCGGCCGTGGAAGGCCGAGCAGCTCGGCGGCGGTTACGCGCTGTCCTCGTGGGCCGAGCGGACGGCGTACGCCGAGGCGCACGCGATCGTTGCGGTCAGCGCAGGCATGCGGACCGACATCCTGGCCTGCTACCCGTTCCTCGACCCCTCCCGGGTGCACGTGATCCGCAACGGCGTCGACACCGACGACTACTGGCCCGACCCGGCGACGGACGCGCTGGACCGGTTCGGCATCGACCGGGACCGGCCGTACGTGGTCTTCGTCGGGCGGATAACCCGGCAGAAGGGCGTGCCGCACCTGATCCGGGCCGCCGCCCGCGTCGATCCGGCGGCCCAGGTCGTGCTCTGCGCGGGCGCGCCGGACACGCCCGCGCTCGGCGCGGAGGTCGCCGCTCTGGTCGACGAGCTGTCCGGGCAGCGCACCGGCGTGCACTGGATTCCGGACATGCTCCCGCGGGAGGAGATCCGCCAGCTGCTCAGTCACGCCGCGGTTTTCGTCTGCCCGTCGATCTACGAGCCGCTGGGCATCGTCAACCTCGAGGCGATGGCCTGCGGCACGGCGGTCGTTGCCAGCGACGTCGGCGGCATCCCGGAGGTGGTCGACGACGGCGTGACCGGGCTGTTGGTCCACTACGACGGCGACGAGCCCGCCGCCTTCGAGGCCGGTCTGGCCGAGGCGCTGAACCGGTTGCTGGCCGAGGCGGACCGGCGCCGCGCGATGGGTGAGGCGGGCCTGGCCCGCGCCGTGGGCGAGTTCGGCTGGCCGGCGGTGGCCACCCAGACCGTGGCGCTGTACGAGTCGCTGCTCTGAACGTCGGCGGTCAGGCCGGCCGGAAGCGGACCCGCTGACCGGGGCGCAGCTGGGCCGCGGCTCCGAGATCGGCTCGGCGTACGACGGCCAGCACCGGGTAGCCGCCGGTCACCGGATGGTCGGCCAGGAAGATCAGCGGTCGTGCGCTCAGCGGCACCTGCACCGCGCCGGGAACGAGCGGCTCCGACGGCAGGCTGCCGTCCACTTCGGGCACCAGGGCGGGGCCGTCCAGCCGGACGCCGACCCGGTTCGTGTCCTGGGTGACCGACCAGGTCGTGTCCAGCAGGGCCGGCCAGGCGCGGTCGTCGAACCAGTCGCGGCGCGGACCGGGTAGGACGAGCAGCACCGGCTCGACCCCCGGCTCCGGCACCGGCGCCAGGTCGACGACCGGGACGGACCCCGCGGCCGATCCCACCGGCAGCCGGTCCCCCGCCCGCAGCGGCGCCGGTCCGATGCCGGAGAGCAGATCGGTCGAGCGCGAGCCGAGCACCGGCTCGACCGCGAGGCCGCCCCGAACCGCGAGGTAGCCGCGCAGGCCGCGCTTCGGCACTCCGACCACCAGTTCGTCGCCCGGGCCCAGCCGCAGCGGCGCGTTGAGCGCCTGCGGCTGGCCCGCGATCGACAGCGGTGAGCTGGCCCCGGTGAGGGCCACCAGCAGGTCGGCATGCGACCGGAGGCGCAGCCCGCCGAACGTCGTCTCGATCGTCGCCGCGTCCTCGGCGTTGCCGACCAGCCGGTTGGCCAGTCGGTGGCCGGCCAGGTCCGCGGCGCCGGAGCGGCCGACGCCCAGGCGGGCCCAGCCCGGCCGGCCGAGGTCCTGGACCGTGGCCAGCGGGCCGGAGGCGAGCACCTCGATGACCCTGGTCTCGATCACGCGACGGTGAACCGCACCCGCAGGCCCGGGCGCAGCAGGGCCGGCGCGTCGCGTTCGAGATCCCACAGAACGACGTCGGTCCGCCCGATCAGCTGCCACCCGCCCGGGGACTCCCGCGGGTAGACGCCCGTCCAGTCCCCAGCCAGGCCGACGGATCCGGCCGGCACGCGGGTCCGCGGCTCGTCGCGCCGGCTGACCTGGAGATCCTTCGGCAGGCCGGACAGGTAGGCGAAACCGGGGGCGAAACCGCAAAAGGCGACAGTGAGTTCGCGGCCGGTGTGAAGAGCCACGATCTGCTCGACCGACAGCTTCGTGAGCACGGCGACGTCGTCCAGGTCCGGCCCGTCGTACGTCACCGGGATCTCGACCAGCTCCCCGGGCCGGCGGTCGGGATCCAACGACGGCAGGCTGCCCACCTCCCGAGCTACCCGGTCGCTGTCGGCCCCGGGCCGCAGCCGCAGCAGCAGCGTGCACGCCGCCGGGATCACCTCCTCGACCCCGTCGATCGATGCTGCGGCGAGGGCGGCGTACAGCCCGAGGACCCCGTCCGGCTCCGGAACTTCGACGAGCAGGCCATCCTCGCCATACGGCCTGATCTCGCGATGATCTCGGGATCGCGCCGGTCCTGGGCGGCCGGATCCCGAGATCATCGGGCGGTGAACGGCTGTAAGGCGACGTCGGCGGCCTCCAGCGCGGCCCGCACCGCTCGGGCCACCTCGACCGCGCCGGGTGTGTCGCCGTGGACGCACAGCGAACGAGCGGGCACGGCCACCGTCGAGCCGTCAATCGCCAGCACCTCGGCCGAGACGGCCATCCGCACCGCCCGCTCGGCGATCGCCGCCGCGTCGTGCAGCACGGCGCCCGGCTCGCCGCGGGAGACCAACTCCCCGGCCGCGGTGTAGGCCCGGTCGGTGAACGCTTCGACCACGGTGACGAGGCCGGCCGCCTCAGCGAGTCGGAGGAACGCCGAACCCGGCAACCCGAGCACGGGCAGCGCGGCGTCGTACCGGAGCACTGCGTCGACCACCGCGGCCGCCTGGGCCTCGTGCCGGACGATGGTGTTGTACAGCGCGCCGTGCGGTTTGACGTAGCGGACCCGGTCCCCCGCGACCCGCGCGAAGCCGTCCAGCGCCCCCAGTTGGTAGAGCACGTCGTCGGTGAGCTCGGCCGGGGCGACGTCCATGAAGCGCCGGCCGAAGCCGGCCAGGTCACGGTAGGAGACCTGCGCACCGATCGCCACGCCACGCTCAACGGCGAGGTCGCAGACCCGGCGCATTATCCGGGGGTCCCCTGCGTGGCAGCCGCAGGCGACGTTCGCGCTGGTGATGACGGCCAGCAGGCCCTCGTCGTCGCCGCAGGTCCAGGAGCCGAAGCCCTCGCCCAAGTCGGCGTTCAGATCGACGACGGCGCCCGGCACCGGTCCAATCTAGGGGGTCGGAGACGACGGCCCCGGTGACGCGGGGTTCCCGCGGCCCGGGGCCTTCGTGACGTGCTGCTGTCGAGCTAGCCGGTGGCGCCCTTCAAGGCGTCGCCGAGCGCGGTGGCCTCGTCCGGTGTCATCTCCACGACGAGCCGCCCGCCGCCCTCGAGCGGGACCCGCATGACGATGCCGCGTCCCTCTTTGGTGACTTCCAGCGGACCCTCACCCGTCCTCGGCTTCATGGCCGCCATGCGTTCCTCCTCAGTCGGGCGCGTCCGCACCCGCGCGTTATGTCGATGTCGCTCGGGCCGGCGTCCAAGGGCGATCGGCCTTCGTCGACCGCCATTGTCTCGCATTCCCCGGCGGAGGAGAAACCGTGCCCCGGCGGTGGCCGACCGAACGGCGCAGCGATTAGCGTGCGAGACCCCACGAAGGAGGTCGCCGACGATGACCAGTTCGCCTGGCACCGTGCTCGTCACCCGTAAGGCGGCGGTCGCGACGATCACCCTGAACCGACCCGAGTCGATGAACGCGCTCGACACCGCGAGCAAGGAGGCGCTGCTCGACGCGGTTCGCGCCGCGGCGGAGGACCCCGAGGTCCGCGCGGTCGTCCTGACCGGAACCGGGCGCGGTTTCTGCACGGGTCAGGACCTCAAGGAACACGTGGCCCTGATCGCGGCCGACGATCCGGCGCCCCTGGACACGGTGATCGAGCACTACAACCCGATCGTGACCGCGATCGCCACGATGCCGAAGCCGGTGATCGCGGCGGTGAACGGCATGGCCGCGGGAGCGGGCGCGTCCTTCGCCTTCGCCGCGGACTTCCGGATCGCCGGGCAGAGCGCGAGGTTCCTGATGGCCTTCGCCAAGATCGGGCTCTCGGTGGACAGCGGCGCGACCTGGACGCTGCCGCGGCTGATCGGGCAGGCCCGCGCTGCGGAGTTGATGCTCCTGGCCCAGCCCGTGGATGCCGCCCGGGCCCTGGCCCTCGGCCTCGTCACCGAGGTCGTCCCCGACGACGAGCTGGCCCAACGGGCCGCGGACCTGGCCGGTCAGCTCGCCGCGGGCCCGACGCTGGCCTACGCCGCGATCAAGGCGGCGTTGCGCTTCAGCACCACGAGCGACCTGCCGGCCGCGCTGGCCAACGAGGCCGAGCACATGGCCAGCACCGGGCGCAGCGAGGACCACCGCGCCGCCGTACAGGCCTTCGTCGACAAGACCCCGCCCACCTTCACCGGCCGCTAGGACGGACGTCCCGGGGCGGAGCCCCCGGCGGGGGGTGTCAGGGGGGCAGCGCCCTCCTGAGCAGGGGGTCCGGGGGGCGGAGTCCCCTGGGAAATGAGACCGCGCCAACACGTGGCGACGTGGTCGTCGACCATACCGGTCGCCTGCATGAGGGCGTACGCCGTCGTCGGCCCGACGAATCGGAATCCCCGCCGCTTCAGATCCTTGGCCATCGCGACCGACTCCGCGCTGGTGGCCGGCACGTCGGCGAGTGAGGCCGGCCGTCGCCGCGGGCCGGTCGGAGCGAAGGACCACAGCAGCGCGTCCAGCCCCTCGTCGAGCCGCTGTGCGGCGGCCGCGTTCGCGATGGCGGCCTCGACCTTGGCCCGGTTGCGCACGATGCCCGCATCGGCCATCAGCCGCTCGACGTCAGCCGGGCCGTACGCGGCCACCGTGTCGATGTCGAAGCCGTCGAAGGCGGCCCGGAGGTTCTCCCGCTTGCGCAGGATCGTGATCCAGGACAGCCCCGACTGGAACGCCTCCAGGGTCAGTCGCTCGTAGAGCGCGTCGTCGCCGTGCCGCGGCGTACCCCACTCCTCGTCGTGGTATGCGACGTACTCCGGGGCGCTGGTCACCCAGCCGCAGCGCTGCATGGGCCCTTCCTACCGCGGGCGGCTAGGGTCGGCGCCGTGCGCGTCCTCGTGACCGGCGGGGCCGGCTTCATCGGCTCGCACGTCACCGAGGCGCTGCTGGCCGACGGGCACGAGGTCCGCGTCCTGGACGCGCTGCTGCCCGCTGTGCACCCGGAGTACGCCGACGGTCCGCCGCTGCCGCCGGAGGCCGATCTGGTCGTCGGCGACGTCCGCGATGCGCCGACCGTGGACCGTGCGCTGGCCGCCGTGGACGCGGTCTGCCATCAGGCGGCGATGGTCGGGCTCGGCGTGGACGTCCAGGACATGCCCGACTACGCAGGCATCAACGACCTGGGCACGGCCGTCCTCCTGGCCGCGATGGCCCGCGCGGACGTGGGGCGGCTCGTCCTGGCCAGCTCGATGGTGGTGTACGGCGAGGGCCGCTACACCTGTCCCGAGCACGGCGTCGTTCGCCCGGCGGCCCGGCGCGAGGAGGACCTGCAGGCCGGCGAGTTCGAGCCACGCTGCCCGGACTGCGGGCTGCCGCTGTCACCCGGCGTGGTACCGGAGGACGCGCCGCTGGATCCCCGCAACACCTACGCCGCCACCAAGCTGGCCCAGGAGCACCTGGCCGCCTCGTGGGCGCGGAGTACCGGCGGTACGGCGAACGCGCTGCGCTACCACAACGTGTACGGCCCGCGGATGCCGAAGGACACGCCGTACGCCGGGGTGGCCGCGATCTTCCGATCGGCGCTGGAGCGGGGCGCTGCGCCGGAGGTCTTCGAGGACGGCGGGCAGCGCCGCGACTTCGTGCACGTGCGGGACGTGGCCCTGGCCAACCTGGCCGCCCTGACCCACGAGCTACCGAGCGGGACGCTGCGGGCGTTCAACGTCGCCTCCGGGCACCCGCACACGGTCGGGCAGATGGCGACGGCACTGGCCGAGGCGTTCGGTGGCCCGGAGCCTGAGGTGACCGGCGAGTACCGGCTCGGCGACGTACGGCACGTGGTCGCAGACCCAGGGCGAGCCGCCGCCGAACTCGGCTTCACCGCAGGTACGCCGTTCGCCGACGGGATGCGCGAGTTCGCCACCGCGCCGCTGCGCGGCTGAGCCCGCCGCCCTCGACGACCGACTTCGATCAGGTGACCTGATCGTTGTGGCCGGCCGGGGCGGTCGGGAGGCGCACGTCGAAGCGACAGCCCTGACCCTCGTTGCGGACCGCGATCTCGCCGTCGTGCGCCTCGACCAGCCCGCGGGCGATCGCCAGCCCGAGGCCGCCGCCGGCATCCGCGACCGGGGTGCGTGCCAACTCGCCGCGGAAGGCCAGCTCGAAGACGCGGTCCAGGTCGCCGGCCGGGATGCCACCACAGCTGTCGGTCACGCTGAACCAGCCGTGGGCGCCCTCCTGGCCGCCGCGCACGGTGACTACCTGCCCCGCCGGGCTGTGCCGGATCGCGTTGTCCAGCAGGTTGCGCACCACCCGGTTCAGCTCGCTCTCGCTGCCGGTGACGACTGGCAGGCCCGCGGGGTCCGCGGACAGCACGACACCCTTCGCCGCGGCGACCGGTGCCGCGGCCGAGACCGCATCGGAAACGATGTCGCGCAGCGAGACCTGCTCCAGGGTCAGCTGCAGCGCCCCCGCGTTGATGCGGGACAGCTGGAACAGGTCGTCGACCAGCACCGTCATCCGGTCAGTCTCCTGCCGCAGCCGACGGTGGTACTCCTGCACCGTCGCCGGATCGCTGACCACGCTGTCCTCCAGCGCCTCGGTCATCGCCCGCATGCCGGCCAGCGGCGTACGCAGGTCGTGGCTGACCCAGGCGATCACCTCACGCCGGCTCGCCTCGAGATCACGCTCGCGCTCGCGCATCTCCTCGGCCCACATGCTGTCCGCGGCCAGCCGGCGGCCGAGCCAGAGCGCGCAGCCCAGGCTCACCGCGCCGGTGACCCCCACGATCAGCACGAGCCGAGGTGTGTCGACCGAGGAGATGAGCATGGCCTCGTGGGCGACCAGCAGGCTGAGAATCACCGCGCTGACCGCGACGATCACGACGGCTGAGACGCTGGCTGCGATCGAGCGCGTGCCCAGCCGGCGCAGGACCAGGAACCCCACCGCGGCCACCACGATCCCGCAGCCCAGCGCGATGGCGGCCGTGGTGACGACGTAGGGGATCATCCGGGCACCGGCTCGTACCGGTAGCCGACTCCCCACACGGTGACGATCCGCTCGGGGGCGGCCGGGTCACGCTCGATCTTCTCCCGCAGCCGCCGCACGTGCACCGTGACCGTTGCACTGTCTCCGAACGACCAGCCCCAGACCTGCTGCAGCAGCTGGTCACGGGTGAAGGCCTGCCGCGGGTGGCGCAGCAGGAACCCAAGCAGCTCGAACTCGCGTGCGGTCAGCAACACGAGCCGTCCCGCGCGGGTGGTCTGCCGGGCCGCGACGTCCACTTCGAGTTCGCCGTCGCGCAATACCTCGTTGGCCTCCGGCCCGGCGGTACGCCGCAGCAGCGCCTGCACCCGCAGCACGAGCTCGCGCGGGCTGACCGGCTTGGTCAGGTAGTCGTCGGCGCCCCGTTCCAGGCCCAGCACGCGATCGGGTTCGTCGCTGAGGGCGGTGAGCATGATGATCGGCACATCACCGCGGGCCCGCAGGGCGCGACAGACCTCCAGCCCGCTCATCCCCGGCAGCATCAGGTCCAGCACGACCAGATCAGGTGACCACTGCTCGGCGGTCTGCAGCGCCGCGGGTCCGTCCGAGGCGACCCGTACTTGCATTCCGGCGCGTTCGAAATAGCGGCGTACGACGTCGCTGACCGTCTCGTCGTCGTCGACGACGAGCACGCGGCTCACCACGACGTCCGCACGAGCAGTTGCACGCTCAGCGCCGTACCGGCCTGCGCGAGCAGCCAGCCGGTACGCCACCGCGGCGCGAGCAGGGCCGTGGCGGTGAGCAGCCAGCCGAAGAACGGCAGGTAGATCCGCTCCACCTCGCCCTTGCTGAGCAGCGAGACGTCGGCCAGCAGCACGGCGGCCAGCGTGACCAGCGGTAGGACGACCGCAGCGGTACGACGGGCCGGCGTACCGAGGGCGGTGCCGAGTCCCGCGACGCCGGCCGGACCGATCGCGATGGCGACCACGGCGAGGTTGGCCAGCAGGAAGAACCAGCTGGGGCGGCTCATCGCGGCCGGCCCCTCGGAGACGCGTTCCATCGTGGCCAGCAGGCCGGACACCCACCAGAAACCGAGCGCCGCGAACGCGCCGACTACCACCAGCACGCCGAGCGCCCCGACTACCAGCGCCCGCAGCCGACGCCGGACCACGACCACTGCCACCGCCAGCGGGCCGAGCAGCACCAACCCATAGGACAAGAACACCGCGGCACCCAGCAGCACACCGCCGGCCAGCGCGAGGGCGTCGGCCGAGCGGCCGGCGGCCCGCACGGCCACGGCCAGGGCCGCGATCCCCCACGCGCTGACCCCGAGGAACAGCGCGTCCGCCGACGTCGCCAGCCAGACCGCGGCCGGGGTCAGGACGAGGTACGGCGCGGCGGCGCGGGCCAGTTGCTCCCCCGCGACCGCCCGGGCGGTGATCAGCACGGCCGGCACGGCGCTCGCGCCGACCGCGATGCACAGCGCCGCCGCCCATCCGGGTCCACCGAGCCCCAGCCGGTCGAGCACCGTGAACACCAGGAGGGCACCCGGCGGGTGACCACCCACATGGGTGGTCCACGGGTCGGCGGCGTCGGCGCTGACGTTGCCGACGTAGCCGGACAGCAACCCGGCCAGGGAATCCACCCGCGGTACGTCGGCCAGGTAGTCGTGGACGCTGGACACCCCGCGCAGCAGGCCGTCCCGGCCGTCGACGGACGCCAGGCTGACCGCCCAGGCCGCGGCGGCCACGGCCGAGGCGCCGAGCAATCCCGTCCATGGCAGCCGGATCCGCGCCGTGGCCACGACGACGAGCCCGACGAGAACTGGAACCGCGGCCGCGATCGGAAGTCGGGGATCCCAGCTGCCGGCCAGCAGCGGGCCGCCGAGGTACAGCCGGACGCCGTCGGCCCGCAGGCCCAGCCCGAGCACGATGCAGGCGGCCACCAAGCCCGCGGCGCCGCCGACGGCCACGAGCCCGGCGCGCTGGGGCTGGCTGCGCAGCGTCGGCACGAGCGCACTCTAGGCCGCACGCCGGGGTGGGGTGACGACCGCGAGGGACTCGGCCGCCACTCGTTCGGGGTCCGTAACCTCCATGAATGTCATCAGAGGGACACCCTGGGTATTGTCCGACACGTGCCGGACGTGGTGTTGCCATGCCTCGACGAGGCCGCAGCACTGCCCTGGGTGCTGTCGCGCATCCCGGAGGGCTGGACGGCGATCGTGGCCGACAACGGCAGCAGCGACGGATCCGCGCAGCTCGCCCGAGAACTCGGGGCGCAGGTGGTCGACGTACCGCAGCGGGGGTTCGGCGCCGCGGCGCATGCCGGTCTGCAGGCCTCGACCGCGGATGTCGTGTGCTTCTGCGACGCCGACGGGTCGCTGGATCCGCGGCAGCTGCCCCGGGTCGCCGACCCGGTGACGGCGGACCGGGCCGACCTGGTGCTCGGCCGGCGCCGGCCGGTGAGCCGGCAGGCCTGGCCCTGGCACGCCAGGGTCGCCAACGCCGCGCTGGCCGCCAAGCTGCGGCGACGCACCGGCGTACGGCTGCACGATCTGGGCCCGATGCGGGCCGCCCGGCGGGTGGACCTGCTCGCCCTGGGATTGACCGATCGCCGGTTCGGGTATCCGCTGGAGATGGTGACCCGGGCCTCGGCGGTCGGTTGGCGGATCACCGAGGTCGACACCGACTACCTGCCCCGTGCCGCGGGCACCCGATCCAAGATCACCGGAACGGTCGGCGGGACGCTGCGGACCGTGCGGGACATGTCGCGGGTGCTGTCGCGGTGAGCGAGCTCAGCGCTGCCCAGCTCCTCGTCATCGCCAAGGAGCCGGTCGCCGGTCGCGTGAAGACCCGACTATGCCCCCCGTGCACGCCGGAGCAGGCCGCCCAGCTCGCGTCGGCTGCGCTGGAGGACACCCTGGCCGCGGTACGGGCGACCCCGGCCGCCCGGCGGGTGATCGCCCTGGATGGGGACCCGACGCAGCTGGACCTGACCGGGTTCGACGTCCTGCCGCAGCGCGGTACCGGTCTCGGAGCCCGGTTGGCGCACGCCATCATCGACGCCATGGCCGGACCGCACCGCGCGCGACCGACCCTGCTGGTGGGAATGGACACGCCGCAGCTGGATCCCGTCCTGCTGGCCGACGCCCTGGAACTGCTGGTCGCCACCGGGGCGGTGCTCGGGATGGCCGCCGACGGCGGCTGGTGGGCCTTGGGGGTGAGCGAACCGGAAGGCGGCGCCGTACTGGCCGACGTACCCATGTCACAAGCCGACACCGGAGCGCTGACCGGGGCCGCGTTGGCCCGAAAAGGCATCCGTTTGGCCGCGCTGGCCGAATTGAGAGATGTGGACACCATCGAAGATGCGCGGGCGGTAGCCGCACTCGCGCCGACATCACGCTTCGCCGCCGCCTTGACTGGCTTCGGTCTGGACCGCGAGGTGTCGGTCCGATGAACGAGGGCAGCGGGCGAATCCATCGGCCCGATTGGGCGACCGGCCGGCGGACGTGGGGACGATAAGTATCATCCCGGCGGCGGACGAGTCCGCCCTGGCCATGTACGCCGAGGGCCTGGCCGGCGTCGACACCCCGGCCGACGAGAGCGACGGACCCTGGTTCCTGCGCTACGACGACGGCAACCGGATCATGCTCGAACTCGCCCGCTGGTGCGCCGACGTCCTACCGGGTGACGACTCGCTCGTGGAGCGCTGCGTCGGCCCTACCCTCGACGTCGGATGCGGCCCCGGCCGGCTGGCCGCCGCGGTACGCCGCCGCGAGCTGCCCGTGCTCGGGCTGGACATCTCCCCGGAGGCGGTCCGGATCGCCCGCGGCCGCGGCGCCCTCGTCGTGCAGGGATCTGTATTCGATGAGCTCCCCGCCGAGGGCACCTGGACCTTCGTCCTGCTCGCCGACGGCAACGTCGGGATCGGCGGCGACCCGGCGCGGCTGCTGCGCCGCTGTGCCGAGGTGATGGCGGCCGACGGCCAGTTGCTCGTCGAGCTGGACCCGCCGGGGACGCCCAGCTTCGCCGGTCCGGTCTGGATCGAGACCGCCACCGGTCGACGCAGCGACAGCTTCCCGTGGGCACATCTGAGCCTGGACGGCGTCGAGCCGGTCGCCGCCGTAGCGGGGCTCACCGTCGCCGAATGTTGGACGGACTCGGGCCGTTGGTTCGCCAGCCTGCGCAAGTAGCGGCCCCCCGGCGCCCCACCGTGCTGCACCGGGCGTTGCCGGAGCCGCCGGAGAAGTTGCGCCAGGGGCCACTGCGCGAGCAGGCCTGGCGCGGCCCGCTGCGTTCGGAGCGGACGGCCGCCCTGCTCGGACTCGGGGTGGCCATCACCTTCGGCATCTGCTTCGTCACCGGTGTGCTCAGCCACGTCGCCCAGAACCCGCCGAGCTGGTTGACGTGGCCGGCCCGCCCGGTCGGGCTCTACCGGGTCACCCAGGGCCTGCACGTCATCACCGGCTTCGCGGCGATCCCGCTGCTGCTGGCCAAGCTGTGGACGGTCTACCCGAAGCTGTTCGAGTGGCCGCCGTTGCGGAGCCTGGCGCACGCGGCCGGCCGGTTGGGCCTGCTGATACTCGTCGGCGCGGGCCTGTTCCAGCTCGTGACCGGCGTGCTCAACGTGGCCCGCTGGTACACCCCGATGCCGTTCTTCTTCACCGTCGCGCACTACTGGACGGCGTGGATCATCGTCGGCGCCATCCTGATCCATGTCGGCAGCAAGCTGTCGGTGATCCGGCGCGGCCTGGCTCGCGGTCAGCAGCAGCCGGCCGTCGATCCCGCCCGCGGGGGCCTGACCCGACGGGGCTTCCTGACCACGGTGGCCGCGACGTCCGGTGTTCTCGCGCTGACCACGGCGGGGCAGACGGTGCCCGGGCTGAGCCGGTTCGCCGTCCTCGCCCAGCGCGATCCCGGCGTCGGCTCGCAGGGGCTGCCGGTCAACAAGAGTGCGGTCTCGGCCGGCGTCGAGGACAGCGCCACGGACCCGACGTACCGCCTGGTCCTGGAGGGGCCACGCCCGAGCGAGCTGTCCCTCGCCCAGCTGCGCAGCATGTCGGGTACGACGGTGAGCCTGCCGATCACCTGTGTCGAGGGCTGGAGCGCGAGCGCGACCTGGACCGGCATCCGGGTCAG
>JACCSC010000330.1 GCA_013813215.1 Geodermatophilaceae bacterium
ATCCGGCTGAAGAACTTCATCAAGCCCGAGCAGTTCCCTTACGCGAACAAGACCGGCTGGGAGTACGACTCCGGCGAGTACGAGCGCGCCATGCGGATGGCGATGGACATGGCCGGGTACGACGAGCTGCGCCGGGAGCAGACCGAGAAGCGCGAGCGCGGCGAGCTGATGGGCATCGGCGTCACGTTCTTCACCGAGACGGTGGGCGCCGGGCCGCGCAAGCACATGGACATCGTCGGCCTGGGCATGGCCGACGGCGCGGAGTTGCGCATCCACCCGACCGGCAAGGCCGTGGTGCGGCTGTCCGTGCAGTCGCAGGGCCAGGGCCACGAGACGACGTTCGCCCAGATCGTCGCCGAGGAGATCGGGATCCCGCCGGAGGACATCGAGGTCGTCCACGGCGACACCGACAACACCCCCTTCGGGTTGGGTACCTACGGCAGTCGCTCGACCCCGGTCAGCGGCGGCGCCGTCGCGCTGGTCACCCGCAAGGTCCGCGACAAGGCCCGGCTCATCGCGGCGGCCATGCTGGAGGTCCGCCCGGAGGACCTGGAGTGGGAGAAGGGCCGCTTCTTCGTCTCCGGCGACCCGGAGAAGGGCAAGACCATCGCCGAGATCGCGATGGGTGCGCACGGCACGGTGGCCCTGCCCGAGGGGGTCGACGGCAACCTCGACGCCGAGGTGACGTACGACCCGCCGAACCTCACCTTCCCGTTCGGCGCCTACATCTGCGTGGTCGACATCGACCCGGGCACCGGCGTGGTCAAGGTCCGCCGCTTCATCGCCGTCGACGACTGCGGCACCAGGATCAACCCGATGATCATCGAGGGCCAGGTGCACGGCGGGCTCACCGACGGCGTCGGCATGGCCCTGATGGAGATCATCGACTTCGACGAGGACGGCAACTGCCTCGGCGGGTCGTTCATGGATTACCTGATCCCGACCGCGATGGAGGTCCCGGACTGGGAGACCGGGCACACCGTGACGCCCTCGCCGCACCACCCCATCGGGGCCAAGGGAATCGGCGAGTCGGCGACCGTGGGCTCGCCGTCGGCCGTCGTCAACGCCATCGTCGACGCGCTGCAGCCCTACGGCGTCGTACACATCGACATGCCGTGTACGCCGTCGCGGGTCTGGGAGGCCATGCAGGGCCGGCACGTCCCGACCGCCGGCGTCTGAGCCTTGTCCCAGACGGTGTCGTCGTGAGCCGGGCCGACCTCGCCGACCGGGCGAGTGAACTGCGCCGTACGCGCACGCCGTTCGTGCACGCCACCGTCGTACGCGCAGCGCACCCGACCAGTGCGCACGCCGGGGACGCGGCGCTCATCCATGCCGACGGGTCGATCGAGGGGTTCGTCGGCGGGACCTGCGCGGAGGCCTCCGTCCGGGCGCAGGCGCTGGGGGTGCTCCTCAGCGGCGAGCCGCTGCTGTTGCGGATCCGTCCCGACGCCGCGACGACGCCGGACGAGCCGGGCGCGGTGACCGTGACCAACCCCTGCCTGTCCGGCGGGACGCTGGAGATCTTCCTCGAGCCGCACCGCCCGGCGCCGCGCGTGGTCGTGGTCGGCTCCACGCCGGTGGCGCGGGCGTTGGCCGCGCTGGGTGGCCCACTCGGGCTGCACGTCGAGCTGACCGACGGCGATTCGACCAGGCCCGATCCGGAGGACGCCGCGCTGATCGTCGCCTCGCACGGCCGGGCCGAGGAGCCCGCGCTCGAGGCCGCGTTGCGCGCCGGCGTCCCGTACGTCGGTCTGGTGGCCAGCCGGACCCGCGGCAGCGCCGTACTGGCCGGTCTGGACGTGTCCGAGGCCGACCGCAGCCGGGTGCACAGCCCCGCCGGGCTCGACCTCGGCGCCCGCACCGCCGGCGAGATCGCGCTGTCGATCCTGGCCGAGATGGTCACCGAGCGAGCGGCCACCGTCCCGACTCCCGTCGGCGTCGAACCGCTGACCGCGCTGGATCCGGTCTGCGGGATGACCGTGGGCGTGTCGGACAGCACGCTGCAGGCGGCGTACGGCGGGCACACCGTCCATTTCTGCTGCGAGCACTGCCGCACCGCCTTCGTGGCCGAACCGGCCCGGTTCGCCGGGTGAAGGACGCCGCCCGGGCCGGCGCCGAACCCGACGTCGCCGAGCGGGTGCCCGACGTCGACACCCTCGTGCGGGCTCTGGACGGCGCGGACTACCTCAGCGACATCGGGCTGGCGACGGCGCTGTTCATGGCCGTCCGGCTGCCGCAGCCGCTGCTGCTCGAAGGGGAGGCGGGGGTCGGCAAGACCGAGGCGGCCAAGGCCCTGGCCCAGGTGCTCGACACACCCCTGATCCGCCTGCAGTGCTACGAGGGCATCGACGCGGCCGAAGCGTTGTACGAGTGGAACTACACCCGCCAGCTGCTGGCCATCCGGCTGGCCGAGGCGCAGGGTGACCGATTGGATCAGACTGCCCTGTTCAGTCAGGAGTTCCTGATGGAGCGCCCGCTGCTGGCGGCCCTGCGCCATCCTGGACCGCGCCCGGCCGTCCTGCTGATCGACGAGTTGGACCGCGCGGACGACGACTTCGAGGCGTTCACGTTCGAGCTGCTCGCCGAGGCAACGGTCACCATCCCGGAACTCGGGACCGTGGCCGCGACGCACCCGCCGGTGGTGGTGCTGACCTCGAACCGGACCCGAGACCTGCACGACGCGCTGAAGCGGCGGTGCCTCTACCACTGGATCGACTTCCCGTCGCCGGAGCAGACCGCGCGCATCATCCGCCGCCGGGTACCCGACAGCGCCGAGCCGCTGGCGATGGACGCAGCCGCGGCGGTGGGCCGGCTGCGCTCGCTGGACCTGGAGAAGCCACCCGGCATCGCCGAAGCGATCGACTGGGTCGCCGCCCTGACCTTGCTCGGCACCACCCGGCTGGACGAGGCGTCCGCCGGCGCGACACTGGGGTCGGTACTGAAGGGCCGCGACGACCTGGCGCTCGCCCGAGCCGCCGGCCTGCCGTGGGTGGTCGGCTAGCCCGATGAGCCGGGCGCGGATCGCCGTGCAGCCGGCGTCGCTGGCCGCCGGGTTGGCCTCGGCGCTGCACCGCGCCGGCCTGCCCGTGACGCCGCAGCGGGCAGGGCGCTTCGCCGCGTCGCTCGTCCTCGCGCCGCCGGTGCGGCGGGAGCGGTTGTACTGGCAGGCCCGAATCACCCTGCTCAGCGACGTCGAGCAGCTGTCGGTCTTCGACGCGGTGTTCGAGGCCGTCTTCGCGGACGGCCTCGACCCGGCCGATACGCGCGGCGACCCGGGTGGCCCTCCGCCGATCCACGCCCCCGCCCGCCGCCCGGACGACGAGCGGCCGCCGGTGGACCGGCCCCCGGCCGGTGGCGCCCCAGGACTGGCCCGCTCAGCCGAGGGCGACGCGAGCGGTACCGACCGCGACGCCGTACTCGGGGTGGCGGGGATCGAGGAACGCTTGGGCGACACCGCGTTCGACCGGCTCTCGGCCGAGGAGCTGGCCGAGTTGCGCGGGCTCATCCGCCGGATCGCACTGGCCACCCCGCCGCGGCGGACGCGGCGGACCACGCCCACCACCCGCTCGCGGGAGCGCCTCGACGTACGCCGGACATTGCGGCGGGCGCACCGGACCGGAGGCGATCCGGTACGCCGGATCCACCGGCAACGACGCGAGCGGCCGCGGCGGCTGGTCCTGCTCTGCGACGTGTCCGGGTCGATGGAGCCCTACTCGCGGGTGTTCCTCACCCTGTTGCAGGGCGCGGTGGCCGGCGCCCGAGCGGAGGCGTTCGTCTTCTCCACCCGGCTGACCCGGCTGACGACGGCGCTGGCGGTCCGCGACGTGGACGAGGCGCTGGTGCGGGCCGCGGCCGCCGCGCCGGACTGGTCCGGGGGGACCCGGCTCGCGGAGTCGCTGCGCCGGTTCGTCACCGACCACGGGCGCGCGGGACTGGCCCGCGGCGCGGTCGTGGTGATCCTGTCCGACGGCTGGGCCACCGACGACCCGGACGACGTAGCATTCCAGATGGTCAGGCTGCGCCGGCTGGCGCACCGCATCGTGTGGGTGAACCCACGCAAGGCCGCGGCCGGCTTCGCGCCCACCGTCGGCGGGATGGCCGCCGCGCTGCCGTACTGCGATGCCTTTGTCAGCGGGCACAGCTACGCCGCACTGGCCGACCTGGCCGCCGCAGTTCGCCACTATCGCCGGCGATGACGGCCTCCGGGTCACCGCGAACGCAGGCTCTTGACGCTGCAACGGGCCTCTGCCAGCGTCGCAGCACTATCGCAGCCGCCCGCGCGGTACCAGGAGGTCACCATGCACGTGGTCGAGGAACAGCTCGCAACCGTCGACCGGTCCAACGCCTACCAGATCGGGGACATCCTGCTCGTCCGGCTGGCGGGAACCAAGCCCACCGCCTGCCACATCGTGACGATCGAACGCAGCCTGCCCGACGTGGAGCCACCGGCGTTCGTCGCCCGGCTGAGCATGGACATCCGCGCGAAGTGCCGACCCGAGAGCGCGCCCTTCGAGGTACACCAGGCTTTCCGCGTAGGGCTGCGGCGTGACACCGTTGTCGTCCACCACAGTGCCGGGGCGCTGGAGGTGACAGTCGACGATCTCACCCCACCGACGGACTCCGCGGAGGAGCCGACGTTGCCCGCGCGAGGGCCCGGCGTATCGCTCATCGATGTCGGTGGCCAACCCGGCGAGGCGGTCGGCTACTCACGCAGCTACGACCTGAAGGAAGCCATCGAGGATGCCATTACCCAGTTGCCGCCGCAGGGGCCCGGCATCCCGGACTGGTTGTCGAGCTACGTGGTGACGTCGATCGGCGTGGAGAAGGGCGGCATCGGCGGCTTCGACCACCTCAAGGTCCGGGTCAGCGGCTAGCCCGGCCGATGGCAGATCGTCTCCTGCTGAGCTTCGACGCACCGCTGCCGTCCAGCACCCCGAGGCGCGATCTCGAGCACGACGACCGCTTCGATGCGGAAACGGGATCCGCCCGCCGGCGCGTACAGGTCACAGGACTGCGCAACCCCAGGCTCATCTCCTCGGCCCACGGCGCGATCAAGCACCTGATGCTCTGGTATCCGGGTGGCACCAGGCGGGTGACTACGAAGACCTGGTGCGGAAACTCCCCGGCACCGCGCGCGTGACGCTGGTCGCGCATCCGGATGCACTGGCCGAAGCCGAACTGATCGCCGCAGCGGCCGCCGGCGACATCGAGATCATGACGACGCCGAGCTACCTCAACTTCTCGGTGTGGGCCGAGGACGCCTGTCTCGTCGTGGAGGACGACGGCGCCGAGGAACCCCTCACCTATCTCGTCGAGCCGTTCTCGTTCAGCCGCTACGGCGACCAGGTCGTCGTAGACCTTGTCGCCCAGGCGTCGGAGGCGGTCGCCTCGACCCAGCTCCCCCTGTCGTTCCAGGGCGGGAACGTCCTCGTCGGCGACGACGTGCTCGTCGGCCGCGACTACCTCGACGAGACCATCACCCTCGGCCTGGAGGGCCAGACACCAATCGTGCACTTCCCGACCCAGGGGCCGCCCGAGGAGATGGAGCGCTTCGGCGCGGAACTCTTCGCGCGTTCTCTCGATCCGAGCCGGCAGTTTCACTTCCTGGCGTCCTCGCCGTCGGCGCGGCCGGCGGACGGGCCAGTACGCCGTGGCGAGGAGGTGTGGTGGAACCGGGTCACCGGAGGCTGGGGACGGCGCCAGCCGATCTTCCACATCGACATGTTCGTGAGCCTGGCCGGCCGTCTCGCGCCAGGATCGCCGTACCGCGTGCTCGTCGGCGATCCCAGCGCCGCCGACGAGATCATGGGTTGGGCTGCGGTGCCCCACGAGCTGCAGTCGGAGTTCGACGAGATCGCGGCCCAGCTGGACGGGCTCGGCTTCGAGGTGCACCGTGCGCCGCTTCCGGTCATCGACGCCGCCTACCGTTTCCCGGTGCCCCAGCCGGTGCAACTGTCGGATGGGACCTCCCTGGAGATCGCGGGGGAGATCGAGTGGTACCACGCGACGTCGAACAACTGCCTGGTGCAGATCGTCGGTGACGCGCGCGAGGTGTGGTTGCCCACCTACGGACAGGAGGCGGCGCCGGACCTGGCCCCGATCGACGCGCGGCACCGGGAACTCTGGGAGGGGCTCGGCTTCGTCGTTCATCAGCTCTCCGACTTCCACCACCTGGCGCGAGCCTCGGGCGCGCTGCACTGCATCAAGAAGTACCTCGCCCGCGGGCCCGCGACAGGCTCGTGAACCGAGCTAATCCCCCTCGGCCTCGTTGCCGTCCTCGGCTTCGCTGCTCACGACGGTGAAGCCCTCGTCCA
>JACCSC010000339.1 GCA_013813215.1 Geodermatophilaceae bacterium
GGCCCACCGCCGCCGCCGCCCGGCCCGCCGCCGCCTCCGCCTGGCCCTCCGCCGGCACCGGCGAACCCACCCGTCCCGGCTCCGCCGGCGTGACACAGGGGAGCTGACCAGTGCTCTACCTCAACCCGCCGTTCTTCATGGTCAACGGCGTCAGCGTCTTCGCCGACCACCTCGACGAGCTCCAGTGGTACTACCTGCCGCTGACCCCGAAGCTGGTCACGCGCACGCAGGACGGGCGCGAGATCCCGGCGTTCAGCCTGGTCCGTTTCAAGGGCGGCAGCGGGCCCACCGGCGGGTTCCTGAACTTCGACGTTGACCTGCGCATCGACGAGGACGCCCTGGGCGAGGTCGCTCGCGGGATCCGGGCGGCCAAGCAGCTGCGCGACAATCCTCGGCTGGTCCCCGTGCCTTTGGAGTCCGGCACGGTCAAGCTGCTCATCTTGGGCCACGACAGCGGACCGGTCGCGCCGCCGACCGACGGGGAGCCGGCCCCGACCACGGAGCCGAAGCGCTTCGTGCTGACCGCCCAACACAACGCCCAACCGGCTCTGTATGGCGCCAACACCGCTGCCTTCTCGGTCCGGCTGGACCAGGACGGCGCGGTCCTCGTCGAGAAGACGCTGGACGGCGAGCTGTCCCCGATCGGCGTCGTCTACTCCCTGGACTACATCGGGCTGCGCCCGGCGTACCACGTCCGGCTACAGATGGACTGGGACCGGATCAAGGAGCACTTCGACAGCCAGTTCACGGCGAGCACGCTGTTCGTCTCCAGTGACATCACGACCGTCGTCGACAAGCTGATCGAGGAGCAGGTCATCGTGGTCGAGGTCGACACGTTGGTCCTCGACACCGAGGAGAACAAGGGAGTCATCGCCGGCCGGGACGCCGCCGTGGCGCAGGTCTACGACATGATCACCGACGCCTTCTTCAGCGCCTCGATCGATCCGACCCAGGAGCCGGCGGACGGCTGGGACAAGGCGACCCAATTCTTCGACCACCTGTCCCCGGCCGCGCAGGCCAAGAGCCTGGTGCCGCACTTCACGTACAACACCACCGACATCAGCCGCACGGACAAGAAGCGGCTGAACGTGAACATCTCCGAACGCGGCGCGGTGCTGCGCTCGATCTACCCGCAGGGCCACCTGTCTGGCATCGCCTCGGCGATCCGCGATTCCGGGCTGCCGCGCACGGACTTCGTCAAGGACGTCGATCTGGACGACCCGTGGTTCCAGCGCCGGACCGTGGAGGTCATCCCCCGGGTCGATTTCACCACCGGGCACGTGACGTCGGCGTCGGTCGAGATGCGCTACGACGGCCAGACCGAGTCCGCGCTGTTCGATGCGAACGCAGCGGTCCCGGTCACGCTGGACTGGTCCAGCGTGCTGGCGGACGGGCGGATGGTCGAGCCGGTCGAGGCCCAGGTCACCCTCAACCTGGCCCAGGTCGAGGACCTGACCCGGCCCAACCAGCTGACGTACGTTCCCGAAGCAGTTCTCAGCGAGAAGTTCGAGGTGCGCACCGAGGATCTGTTCACCTTGATGAGCGTGCCGGTGCTGACCGACGGCGTGCCGTGGGACCGCTGGTCGCACGTGGAGATCGGGATCCGGTACGTCGACGAGGCCAACGGCATCCGCCAGGAGTCGGTGTTCGACCTCAGCTCCGGTACGCCGTCGTGGAACTACCAGATCTACGTCGTCGACCCCACGAAGACCGCGCTGGACTACAAGCTGACCTACCACGGCATCGACCGGCAGGACGCCGTCTTCGACTGGCGGAGCACCGACGAGGTGCAGGTCCGGGTGCGCAACCCGTTCAGCAACCGGCGCGACGTGACGTTCACCCCCGCGGTGTCCTGGGCCGAGGTCGACCGCGTCCTCGTCGATGTGCGGTACGCCGACCCGGCCAACGGCGTGTCGCAGGAGCAGTCCATCGAGCTGACCGAACTCGACGCGGCCACCAAGACGTTCACCGTGGACCTGCGCAACCCCCGGCTGCGGCGGGTCGGCTACTCGGTGCTGATCCTGACCAAGGACGGCCGGCAGCTCGCCGTACCGGAGTCGGCGACCGAGGACAACCGCGTCGTGCTGGCCACCACGATGCGCGCCCGGCAGGTCGTCTCTGTCAGCGCGAACGTGGCCGGCGCCGCGGGCGTCGAGCGCGTCACCGTGAGCCTCACACCCGGGGCGGCCGCCGGTGTCCCGACCGTGCACACGCTCACGGCCGACACGCCGGCGGTCGAGATCGGCTTCGACTACGACACCGACCCGGTCTACCGCTACGAGGCCACGATCGCCTTCGCCAACGGCCGCCAGCGCGCCGTGCCGCTGACCGAGTCGCGCCAGCCCGACCTGTCGATCCCGCTCACCTGAGGACGAATCCATGCTGCAGCTCGGCGAGACCATGAAGGTGATCGACGGCGTCACCGTCTTCTCCGACCACGCCGACCCCAACCGCTTCTGGTATCTACCGGCGCCGGTCGTGCTCGCGGACAAGCCCGACGGCTCGAAGGCCTTCACCTTCATCAAGTACACCGACAAGGCGAAGACCGGCGGCGCGCGCGGCGGCGGCTTCCTGATGTTCGAGACGATGCTCACGCTGGACAAGGGCACGGAGCGCTCGATCCTGTCCGCCTTGCGCAGCGAGGCCGACGACCCGACGTTGGAGATGGTCCCGTTCGACGAGGGATCGGTCGAGTGCGTGGCGCTCAACCTCCAGGGCGGCGGCGGGACCACCGCGGCCGCCGCGACGCCGGGTGGCTTCAACGCCGTCGAGGAGATCCTCGGGACATCTGTGCCGTCGTTGTTCGGCGAGAACCGCGCGCTGTTCAGCCTGACCCTGTCCCAGGAGGGGTCGACGATCCTCGAGCAGGCGCTGGCCAGGCAGGCGGCACCGATCGGCGTCATCTACAAGCTGAAGTTCACCGCGCTGCGGCCCTCACTGCACGTGCGGATCAAGGCCGACCTGGAGCGGGTGTACGACGAGCTGAGCGCCGGGCTGTCGGCCAACGTCGCCTGGTTCGGCGCCAGCATCGAGGCGGCGTTCCAGAAGCTGGTCCAAGAGGGCGTCATCGACATCAAGGTGCTCACCTTCTCCACCGATACCGACCTGAAGGACAAGGAGAAATGGGCACTCGACTTCTTCAAGGACAACCTGCTCAGCACGTGGTTCTCCCCGTCGCTGTCCCCGCAGTCGGTGCCCGCCGCGGGCACGATCGCCCCGACCCTGCCGACTCGTCCGGGCGGTGGCACCACACCCGCGGGTGGGCCTACTCCGCCTGGCGGGCCACGGCTTCCGGTCAGTGGTCCGGGGTCGACTCCGGGTCAGCCGGGTGGCGGCCAGCCGTTGCCTGGGCCGCCGCCGGGTGGGGGCGCGGTCACGCCTCCGGTCGCCGGGCCGACGCCCGCCACCGGAACGTCGTCCGGC
>JACCSC010000354.1 GCA_013813215.1 Geodermatophilaceae bacterium
TCGACTCCGAGAGCATGCGCGCGAAGACGTCCAGGCAGCGCCGCACCTTGGCGCGGTACCGCTGGCGGTCCTGCCGACTGAAGTCGCGACTCGCGACATCCTCACCCACGGCGTACAGCTTGGCAGACCGCGCGGGGCGCCGGCAGCGTTCAGTCGGGCCGCACCGCTCCGGTACGCCGTAGCTCCGCCAGCGCGCTGGGATCGATGCCCCAGGCCGACCAGTCCTCGCCCGGCCCGGCGCCTGCCTCGGACCGGGAGAACCGCGGCGCCGGAGCCGGCTGGCGGACCCCGGCGAGGTCGACGAAGGTGCCGCGCTCGACGTTGTGGGGGTGCTCCGGCGCCTCCCCCATCGTGAGGACGGGACTCACACAGGCGGGGGTCCCGGCGAAGAGCGCGGCCCACTCGTCGCGGGTCCGACCGACGAAGGTGGCGGCGAAGCGTTGGGCCAGCACCGGCCACCCGGCGCGGTCGTGCTGGGCGGGCAGCTCCGCGTCGGCCAGCCCGAGCCCGTCGAGCAGCGCGGCGTAGAACTGCGGTTCCAGCGCACCGACGGCGACGTACTGCCGGTCCGCGGTCAGGTAGGTCCGGTAGAACGGCGCACCGCCGTCGAGCAGGTTGGTCCCCCGTTCGTCTGACCACTGGCCGGCGGCACGCAACCCGGCCGCGAACGCGCCGAGCAGCGCCGCGCCGTCGACCATGGCCGCGTCGATCAGCTGGCCGCGCCCGGACCGGGCGCGCTCGACCAGGGCCGCCAGGACACCGACGACCAGCAGCATGCCGCCACCCCCGAAGTCGGCGACCAGGTTCAGCGGCGGGATCGGAGGCCCGCCGGCCGGTCCGACGTGGTGCAGCAGCCCGGCCACGGCCAGGTAGTTGATGTCATGCCCGACGTCGTGGGCCAGCGGGCCGGACTGGCCCCAGCCGGTCATCCGGGCGTAGACCAGCCTCTGGTTCTGCGCCGTACAGACCTCGGGGCCGAGGCCGAGCCGCTCGGCGACGCCCGGTCGGAAGCCCTCGACCAGGACATCGGCCCGCTGCGCCAGGGCCAGGACGAGGTCCCGGTGGGCGACCGCCTTGAGGTCCAGCTCGAGGGTGCGCCGCCCGCGGGTCAGCGGGTCGTTCGGTACGTCGAGGAGGCCACCACCCGGTCGCTGGACGCGGACCACGTCGGCGCCGAGGTCGGCCAGCACCATGCAGCCGAACGGCGCCGGACCGAGCCCGGCCAGCTCCAGCACCCGGACGCCGTGCAGCGGTCCCACCGAGCTCAGGCGATCCGCTGCCATAACCCCGCGTTCGGAGCGCCGAACGAGCCGCCGAAGGCCGGGCCCACGCTCCACGCCGTACCCGCGGCGTCGATCGTCACGCCGAACAGCGGCATGTCACCGTCGATCGGTTCGGGCCCGAAGGTCGACCCACTGCCCCGCAGCACCAGCGGGGTGTTCGACGTGCTCACCTGGCCCACCAGGTAGACCGCGCCGGCTCGGGCCGCGACGTCCCAGTAGAACTGGTCCTGGCCGAAGGTAGCGACCACCCGCAAGCTGGCTCGGCCCGCCACCAGGATGGGCAGCGAACCGCCGAACGTCGGTGTGAAGCCGGTGGCCAGGACCAGGCCGGTCCCGTCGTCGGCGATCGAGACGACGCCCCTCGACGGTCCGCTGGAGTAGGCCAGCGACCAGGTGCCGCCGACCAGCCGCTGCACGCTGCCGGCGGTGCGGGCGTCGGTGTTGAGCGTGCACCGAGTCGCAAGCCAGACGGCGTTCGACGTCGTGGTCAGATCGACGGCCAGCGTGCGGGCGGGGGAGCAGATCGGGTCAGCGACGGTGACCGGGATCTCGTTGACCTGCGTCCCGTCCCAGTGGAACAGCGCCACGTCGCCGAAGTCGCCGGTGTTTCCGGCGAACCACACATCGTCGGCGGCCCGGGCCGACACCGAGACCAGCTCGCCCAGGGCCCGCGGCGGCAGCGGCAGGCGGACCTGCCGCCAGGCCGTGCCGTTCCAGCGGGCGAGCAACGGGATCGTCGTACCGCTGGTCTTGGCCGCGAACACGCCGACCGCCCACAGGTCGTCGTCGGCCACACCGTCGACGGAAAGGAACCGACCCCAGCGGGTGCTGTAGTCGGCCGGCACCGGCGGCAGTTGCGTGGTCACCCCGTTGACCGTTCGGAACGCAGCCAGCCGGTGGTAGCCGTCCTCGGCGACCCGGGAGCCGACCGCCCAGATATGCCCGGGGGCGGTGGTCGTGAAGCCATCGAGGTAGGTCTGGCCACCCTGACGGTAGACCGGCTGCCAGCTGGCCGCGGCTGGCGCTGACAACGGCGTCGCGGCCGCGACGGTCGTCAGCCCGACGGCGAGCGCGCTCACGAGGGTGGACACGACAGCGCTGGCTTGCCACGACATCCGCCTGCGGGCCCCTCCGCGAAAGGCGGGCCCGTCGCCCGTCGCACACAGCGTAGCGGTCCGTTTCGTCAACCAAGGTTGACACGATGGAGCTGTCAACCTAGATTGACGGCATGGTCCACGCCGACGTCCTCACCACCGCCTCGGCCAGCGCTGACCCGGAACAGGGGCTCGCGGCGGTGGCCGCCCTGCGGCGACTCGTGGAGCGGCTCGAGGGCCTGCAGGTCGACAACGCCAGGGACCAGGGCTGGTCCTGGCAGCAGATCGCGCACTTGCTCGGGATCAGCAGGCAGGCCGTGCACAAGAAGCACGCACGGCGGAGAGGGCGGTAGGGATGTTCGAACGGTTCAGCCGCTCGGCGCGCGAGGCGGTCGTGCGGGCCCAGGAGGAGATGCGTCGCCTGGACGCCGACCGGCTGGGTACGGAACACCTGCTGCTCGGCATGTTCGCCGACACCGACAGCTCCGCCGGTGCCGCGCTGAAGCGCTTGGGGCTGACCCCGGCCGCGACTCGACGCCGCATCGGTGAGCTGGCCGGACCGGACGCCGCCCTGGATGCCGAGGCCCTGCGCAGTCTCGGCATCGACCTGGACGCCGTCCGCCGCCAGGCGGAGGCCGCCTTCGGCCCCGGGGCGCTGAACCGCACGTGCCGCGGGAGCCGGCACCGGGGCTTCCTGCCCTTCAGCCCGCGGGCGAAAAAGGTGCTTGAGCTGGCGCTGCGAGAGTCGGTGCGCCGAGGCGACGGGCATATCGGGACCGAACACATCGTGCTCGGGATCCTGAGTGAGGCCCGCGGCCTCGCGGCGGTGATCCTGGCCGAGGTGAAGGTAGACCGGGCCGCCTTCGAGGCCGCGCTGATCGAGCGGGAACCCGGCCAGGCCGACGCCGGCTAGTGGTCACGTCCGCATGTTCATCGGGGGTCACGCGGCTCGGCTGATGTCGGGCTGGTGGTCGTGGTCGCTCAGGCGTTTGAGGAAGTCGTTGAGGTCGTCGGGGGTGTAGGTCCAGTCGAAGGGGTCGGCGGTGGCGTTGTAGCGGTCCTGAAACGCCAGGATGCGTGTCGCGAGGTGCTTGAGGTCGGTGAAGTCGTTGGGGCTGATCGCCTTGCGCTGCAGGATGGCGAAGTAGATCTCCACTGGGTTGAGCCAGGATGCGTGGATCGGTAGGTGGACCAGGGTCGCGGTCGGCCAGGCGCTGTTCATCCGCTGGGTCGAGCGTTGCCCGTTGTGGGACGACCCGTTGTCAACGATCCAGAACACCCGCCGCGCGGAGGTGTAGGGCTCGGTGGTCATCACCTTCTCGACCAGCTCGGTGAACGGTTCGATCCCGGTCTTGGGTGCGATCGTTCCGAGCACTGTGGCTCGGTGGACGTCGTAGGCGGCGAAGTAGGCCAGGGTCCCGCCGCGGGTGTAGTCGAACTCGACTCGGCGGGTGCGCCCAGGTGCTGGTGGCAGACCGGTGTGACGTCGGCGTAGGGCCTGCAGCTGTGACTTCTCATCAGCGCTGATCACGTAGTCGTCCGGTCCCAGGGGTTGGCTGTCCCAGCAGCGGGCATACAGGTCCAGGACGCGGGCGGCCTTGGCCGCGAAGTCCGGGTCGCGGGGGAAGATCCAGGACTGGTGCTGCCACGGTTTGATCGCGTCGGCTGCCAGCCACCGGCGAACGGTGGCCGCTGAGACCGCATTGAGCACGCCACGGCCGATGACCTCGGCGGCCAGGTCCGCGCCTGACCACCGTGACAGCGGCAGCCCCGTCTCGGCGGGCAAGGTGCAGGCCAGGGCCTTGACCTGGGCCACCTGGACCGGTGTGAACCGGCGGGGGCGCCCGGTCCGGGGCAGGTCGTCCAGCCCGGGTAAGCCCTTGGCGGCGAACCGCTTGCGCCACTTGCGGACGGTGTCCACGCACCCGCCGATCGTGGCGGCGATCGCCTCGTTGGTCTGGCCGGCGGCGGCGGCCAGCACGATCCGTGCCCGGACCACGTCCCGATGCTCGCTACGTCCGGATCGGGCGCAGGCGCGAAGGATGGCTTCCTCGACGGTGGTCAGCACGATCACGTAAGGGCTCGAGATGGCCATGCACTCCTTTGTCCCCGCCGCACCCGCGAACAGGCCGACGACACGCCGGGACCACGCCGCGTCGACCTCGGCCAAGATGAACGACATGTCCACGATCCCGGACTCGACCAAGTCCTCGCTGCACCAACGACTGAGCGCCCGGGCCAGCCAGCGATGGCCAGCCCTCAGCGACGTTCGGCTACGAACCCGGGCCAGCTTCGCCTATGTCGACGGCGTCCTGCCCGACGGCGACGTGCTGCAACTGTGCCGGCTGCGCTACGGCGGCTCCGCCCGTGACTGGGGATTCGCGATCTACCGAGCCAGCCACGACGACTACGAGGACTCATTCCTTCCCACCGGCTCACCCGTCGGCAGCCCCGAAGACGCCCTGGACACCGCTTGCGGGCTCTACCTCGCCGACCCCACCGCCTGGGTATGAACCCCCGACGAACTTACGGACGTGACCACTAGCCGCCACTAGATCCGGGCGAGTTCCCCCCGCAGCTGGTCCAGCCCCATCGAGCCGAGGTTCAGCGCGGCGGCGTGAAAGGCCTTGAGATCGAAGTCCTCCCCGTGCCGCTCCTGCGCGGCCTGGCGGCACTCGAGCCAGACCCGCTCACCTACCTTGTACGACGGCGCCTGCCCCGGCCAGCCGAGGTAGCGGCTGATCTCGTCGCGCCGCAGCGCATCGTCCATGTGACTGTGTGCGCGCAGGAACTCCAGGCCGATCTCCCCGGTCCACCGCTCGCCCTCGTGCATTCCGGCCCCGGCCGGGAGCTCCAGCTCCAGGTGCATGCCGATGTCGAGGACCACCCGAGCGGCCCGGAAGGCCTGCGAGTCCAGCATGCCCATCCGGTCACCGGGCTCGTCGAGGTAGCCCAGGTCCTGCATCAAGCGTTCGGCGTACAGCGCCCAGCCCTCGCCATGCCCGGACACCCAGCACAGCAGGCGCTGGAACCGGTTGAGCTGGTCCGCGCGGTACGCCGTCTGCGCCACCTGCAGGTGATGCCCGGGCACTCCCTCGTGATAGACCGTGGTCTTCTCCCGCCAGGTGTTGTGCACATCAGAACCCTCGGGCAGCGACCACCACATCCGACCCGGGCGCTCGAAGTCCTCCGACGGCCCGGTGTAGTAGATGCCGTCCCCGGAGGTGGGCGCGATCTTGCATTCCAGGGTCCGCACGGGAACGGGGATGTCGAAGTGGACGTCGGCCAGACCGTGCAGGGCCGCGTCGGAGGTCTCCTGCAGCCAGGACCGCAGCGCGTCGGCCCCGCGCAGCTCCCGGGCCGGATCGGCATCGAGCCGCGCGATGGCCGCTTCGACGTCGTCGCTGCCGGTCAGCTCTCGAGCGGTGGCGCGCATCTCGGCCTCGATCCGGGCCAGCTCGGCCCAGCCCCAGGCGTAGGTCTCCTCGAGGTCGAGGACCGTGCCAGTGCTGAGCCGTGAGGCCAGGGCGTAGCGCTCGCGACCGACCGCCTCCCGTTCAGGGGCCTGCGGCAACAGCTCGCCCTGTAGGAACCCGGCGAAGCCGACGTAGGCATCGTTCGCCGTGCGCGCCGCCGCGTCGAGGTCCCGCCGCACGGCGCCGTCCCGGTTCGAACGCTGGACCAGCGCGGTGAAGAACGACAGTTCCGTCCCGGCCCCGGCGTACCGGTTGGCCCGCTCGGTACAGCCCAGCACCTGGCGGCGCGCCACGATCCGGCCGGCACCGGCGGCTTCGGTGAGGCTCTCGCGGTAGCCGTGCAGCGCCTGCGGGATCGCCCGCATCCGGGTGGCGATCACCGCCCAGTCCTCGTCGGAGTTGTTCCTCATCAGGTCGAAGATCTGCCGCAGCCAGAGCATCGGGCAGCCGGCGGTGTTCAGGTCGGCGTTGCGCCACCCGGAGTCGTACAGGTCCAGCTCCACGCTGAGCCGCTCCCGCAGTTGCGCCGCAGCCACCCGGTCCCGATCGTTGTCGATACTGACCGCCCCGACGTCCCGGACCACCTGGCGAGCCAGCGCGGCCTGCTGGGCCCAGCCCGCCGGGCTGAAGTCGGTCATCCGATCGTCGTAGCCGGGAATCCCGACGTACGTCGCCGTCAGCGGATCCACCGCCGCCAAGTCGGCCACGTAACGGTCGGAGATCTGGTCCACCGTGTGCTGACTTTCCACCATCGGGTCATCGTGCACCGCTGAACCGGGACGACCCAGCCGGTATGCGACGGCGGGGTGGGCCGCTAGGTCCGAGTCACTTCTTCGGTCCCGGAGGTGAGCAGCTCGCGGACTTCGGTCTCGCGGTAGCGGCGATGCCCCCCGAGGGTGCGGATGCTGGACAGCTTGCCGGACTTTGCCCAGCGGGTCACTGTCTTGGGGTCGACGCGGAACAAGGAGGCGACCTCGGCCGGGGTCAGCAACGGCTCGGACGAAGGGACAGACATGGATCTCCTTCAGCAAGGGTGTTCGTAGTGTCGAGCTCTGCTATCTCTGAGTATTCGGTTGACCCTGCCTCCCGAGTTCATCGGTTCAGTGCATTTTTTCGTATTGTCGC
>JACCSC010000395.1 GCA_013813215.1 Geodermatophilaceae bacterium
GATCCTGGCCGCCGTCTCGAACTTCGCAGTTGCGCTCGTGAGCCTCGGCTTCTACGGGATCGGAACGAGCACTGGCAACGTCACCTACAACACCGTGCTCCAAACCACCACACCCGACCGATTCCGAGGACGCGTCTTCGCGTTCTACGACATCGTCTGGCAGACCGGACGGCTCATCAGCATCGGCGCCGGTGGTATCCTCGCCGACCAGCTCGGCATCCGCGGCGTCTACATCATGGGCGGACTCCTCCTGCTCGCTGCCGGCACGGCCGGATTCGTGCTCGTCCCTCGAACGCTCATGACCACCCCCATCACCCACACCGACGACCTCAGCTGAGACACACGGGCCGGACGGCCCAAACGCGTACAGGATCGGCGCCGGAGATGACCCTGGCTGCGTTCGGTGCTTCACGTCGAAGGCGTCAGCGAGCGTCCGCGACATCCACGCTCGATCGACACCGACCCACCCCATCCACCGGAGGACGTCAGGCAGGTCGTGGTGCCCACATGATGACGCCGACGCCAACGAGGCACACTGCTGCACCGATCAGGTCGTAGCGGTCGGGCCGGAACCCGTCGGCGACGACACCCCACAGCAGCGAACCGGCGACGAACACGCCGCCGTACGCCGCGAGGATGCGACCGAAGTTCGGATCGGGTTGGAACGTTGCGACAAATCCATAGCCCGCAAGCGCCACAATGCCGAACCCGGCCCACGTGACCCCGCGATGCTCGCGAACGCCCTGCCAGATCAGCCACGCCCCGCCGATCTCCAACACCGCAGCCGCAGCGAACAACAGAATCGAACGGACCGTGTCGGGCACGCAGCGACCGTACCGGTCCCGCCAATCAGGTCGAACACGTCTCGACAATGCACGGGCCGCAGCCACGGCGCGACCGCCCGATAACGACGCAACAGGGCCTGACCCGCACCCGCTCGTATCCGGCTCGGAAGCACGGGCTGATGACGGTTGGTGTGTCTTGACCGTGACGGGCTCGATATCGCTCACATCCGACCTGATTCAAGTGCCGATCAAGAGCGGGTTGAGCACTCGACGTGGTGCGCCGATACGCGCGTTGTCGACAAGCGTCGTGTGCTCAACCGGGGTACAGGGGCTGCGGGGAGATCAGATCAGATCGAGTGCGGTCATGCGGTCGACGACGTCGTCGAGGTCGTCCCAACGACCGATGATGGCGTTGCAGATGAGATGTTCGAGGCCGATGCAGATGAGACAGGCGCTGGTGCGGTCGGCTTCGTGATCCGGGCCGTAGTTGGCTCGCGACCAGCGGTCACGAGCGCTGCTCGGAGGAGATCGATGTCGAGGTTGGGGTGCCACGGGGACCAGAAGTTGAACCCACCACGCCGCGGGACTCAAACATTGCTTGCTGTGGTCGCACACCGAGGCAGCCGATCGCTCCACCAACTCACTCGCGAGCGCATCCGCTGCTGGTACGGCACCGTCGTTTACCGAGCGCGGCGCACCGCCCTCTGCCTCCGACTGCGCGTCCACGAACACCGCAGCAGTCGATGATGTCGTCAACGGGCACCGAAATCCCGACGCTCCCGAGCACCAACAGCGACGTGGCGAAGTGCCACGGCGGCCTGACGCGGGAGCCGCGGTCGACGAACTCTTCGCTCAGTTCAGCGCGGTTCAGGGAGTGGGTGAGCCTCCGTTGACGTTGAGGGTCTCGCCGATCACGTAGCTGGACTCGGCGGATGCGAGGAAGACGTAGGCGGGCGCGAGTTCAGCTGGCTGGCCGGATCGACCGAGGGGGGAGTCCTTGCCGTACTCGGGCAGCATGTCCGGCGGGAAGCCGTCGGTGACCTGCAACGCGGTCCATGTCGGGCCTGGCGCGACGGCGTTGACGCGGATGCCGCGCGGCGCGAGTTGTTGCGCGAGTGCTTTGGAGAACGTATTGATCGCACCTTTGGTGGTCGCGTAGTCAAGCAGGAACGGCAACTGTTTGTATGCTTCCAACGATGCGGTCACGATGATTGTCGAGCCGGGGGCAAGGTGCGGGACTGCTGCTTTGACAATCCAGAACGCGGCGAACACGTTGGTGTGCATCGTGTCGGCGAACTGTTCGTCGCTGAGGTCTTCGATCCGTTCGACGAAGACTTGCTTGCCGGCGTTGCTGACGACGATGTCGAGACCGCCGAGTCCTTCGACGGTCGCAGCAACGAGGGATCGGCAGTAGACGCTGTCGCGGACATCGCCGGGGACTGCGAGCGCGGTGCGGCCGGCGGCTTCGATCAGGTCGACGATGTGTTTGGCGTCGCTCTCTTCGGATGGGAGGTAGGAGATGGCGACGTCTGCGCCTTCACGCGCGTATGCGATCGCGACTGCTCCGCCGATGCCCGAGTCGCCGCCGGTGATCAGTGCCCGGCGGCCTTGCAGACGGCCGCTGCCGCGATAGGTGTCCTCACCGAGGTCGGGTACCGGTGTCATCTCGCTTTGCAGGCCGGGCTCGGTCTGGTGCTGTACCGGTGGCGAGATGGATCGGTAGCGAGTGCGCGGGTCGGCGAAATCGTACTGATCGGTGGCCATGGTCGGTCGTACCCTCAGATCGACGCGACCGAACCCGAGTCGACGCGATAGTTCGCGCCGACGACGAAGCTCGACCGGTCCGAGCAAAGGAATCCGATGACGTTGGCGACCTCGTCGGGTTCACCGCGCCGCTTCAACTCCATGTAGGGCCGCTCCTCGTCGAGGAACGTCTCGATCGCCTTGTCGATGGTCGTCTTGTTCTTCTTGGCGCGTTTGGTCATCATCGCGTTCGTCATCGGGGTGTGGATGAACGCGGGGGACACGGCGTTGACCAGCAGGCCTTCCGGTGCATACGTACGTGACAGGCCCTTCATCAGCGCCAAGACGCCGGCCTTGGCGGCGCAGTAGGGGATCTCGTCGTCGTAGGGCTGTGATGCGTCCTCGGAGGCAACGAGCACGATCCGCCCCCAGCCACCTTTGCGCAGCGACGGCAGGAACTGACGCACGATCCGGACGGGTCCGAGCAGATCGACGTCGATGGTGTTCCTCCACCCGGCGTCGTCGATTTCGTGGAAGAAGCCTTGTGCGCCGGTGATGCCGGCTGATTGGACTAGGATGTCGATGTCGCCGACGGCCTTTTGAACGCGTCGGTGCAACGTTGCCAGAGACCGAACGCTTGTCACGTCAGCGGCGAACGCGTACACGGCGCCGCCGAGACGCGCGGCAGCCTTGTCCAACTTGGGTTGATCGATGTCGGTGATCACGACGGTGACGCCCTCCTCGACGAGCAGCTTCGCGGTGTGCCACCCGATCCCAGAGTCTGCGCCGGAGATGAGTGCCTTCTTGCCTGCGATGCCGAGGTCCATGCACGGCGATACCCTTGCGAGAGCGGCTTTACACAGCGCCTCCGCTCATGCTCATGTAGAAGCAGTGGATGTGTCCGAGCAATTGCGTGTGTTCCGTCGCTACGACGCAGTCGTCGCGGAGAGCATCGTCGTGATCGGCGACGACATCTTTTGGTGTGACATCACTCGCGGGCAATTGAGACGAAGCCCGATCGACGGCGCTGTCGACGGATCCGACGACGTCGTCGTCCATGTGAACGCGCCGCTGTGCTCGTTCCATCCCGCCGAGTCGGGCTTCGTCGTGTCGGGCGGCGACCGTGTCACGATCGTCGACGAGCAGGGTCGCAGCGTGCGGATCCTCGCAACCATCGAACATGCCGGGCCGCACATGCGTCTCAACGAAGGCAAGGTCGATCCCGTCGGGCGCTGGGTCACAGGCTCGATGGACACACAGGACGCCCGCCCGATCGGAGCGTTCTATTCGGTGACCGCCGACGGTCGATCGCGCACGATCATGCCCGGTATCGGGACTGCGAACGGGTTGGAGTGGTCGCCTGACGGCTCGCGCATCTACTTCACCGACACCAGCACCGGCACGATCTACACGGGCAGCTACGACGCGGATGGCGACATCAGCGACGTCGACGTGTTTCACGCCGGCTGTCCCCACGACGGTCTCGTCATGGACAACAAAGGAGAGTTCTGGGGTGCCCTCTTCGGTGAAGGACGAGTTGTCCACCTCAACGCCGACGGTCGAGAGATCGGATCGATCACGCTCCCCGTCCCAAACCTCACGTCGGTCGCGTTTGCTGCTACCACCCTCTACATCGGAAGCGCACGCGAGAAGCTGACGCGCGACGAACTCGGACACCATCCGCTGTCCGGATCGATCTTCGCCGTCGACCTCGACGTGACAGCAGCCCCGCCACGCATCTTTCCAGGCTGAGCCCGAGCGACGCGTCCGCGACTCTCACAGGGATGAGACGTATCATCGCTGATTGCCGGGGTCGTCGCCTCGCCATGTCCGTCGCTCGTCGGAGCCCACGGCCCATCGCCTTCGCGACGAGCCGATGCGTTCGAGCCGGCGTGTGCCCACTTGGTGTCGGGTCGATCCAGTGGCGTGCCGTCGCCGGTGATGTCGGCGAACTCGTTGACGGCGCACAGGTAACTGAGGACGCGCTGGCCGGCGACGAACGGTGTCGGGCGGTCCGCGACCGTGCCGTTCGGAGCCATGACGTACGCAGCGTGCAGCCGCGGGTCGAGCTGGCGGTGGAGGGTGTCGAGGTCGTCGACGACGACCGGCCACGGGATCGAGTCGCGGTCGCGGTAGTCGCGAGCGTGCTGCAGCTTCTGGTCGAAGTCGTGCGTCTGCGGGTAGCGGTCCCCAGGGTGGGCTTCACGGGCGTAGAGCGAGGTGAAGGCCACCCGGTCGCCGTACTCGTCGTGGAGGTCATGGAGCGCCGGACCGGCGCTGGCGGTCCCTGGTCAGGTGAACGACGAAAAGATCATCAGCAGCAGCTGCTTCTCGATGAAGTCGCCTCGAGACACGGTGTCCCCGTCTACGGTCGTGAGCTCGAACCCTGGGAACGGCTCACCTGGTCGGGGACCGGCATGGAAGGAGAGGTCCTCGAGGATGAACTGGCGCTTGAACCAGTCGAAGCGGTAGTCGGGCGATGTCATGGCCACCTCCTTGGGCGAGTTCCCTCCGTTCCCACCGCGGCCACGACGACGACTCTCCGTCGGCGATCCCGACGCGGAGCCATCTCATGATCCACGTGACGACGACGAGGGCCACAGGAGATCGCTGTTTCGGTCGACCGACGCAGGGGCGTTGGACCTTCTTCGGGGCGTCGTCGCTGCCGACGGACCCGCTCGCCAGGTCGCACGCGAAGCGCGGCCGGCGATGGCTGATGGTGTCGTACCTGTTCTGTGGGTGCCACGTACCGCTCACCCTGGTGCTGCTGGGTGGGTCGACGTTGGGGGCCACGCTCGCCGGCAACGGGATCCACGTCGGCGTCGTGCTCACCGCCGTCTACGCTGGCCTGCTGTGGCGAGGGTTCCGAGAGATCAGTCGCGCCAAGCGGAGCGAAACCGCCGGAGGCGTCCTCGCCTGCATCGCCCAGAACTGTGAGACCACCGAGCGTCGGTCCGAGAGGGCAGACACAACACCATGAAAGGCACCATGACAGCCCCACGCATCGAGGACTACGGCTTCGTGTCGGACTGCCATGCTCCCGCACTGATCTCGAAGGCGGGTTCGGTGGACTGGTGGTGCCCTCCCCGAGCGGATGGACCGCCAGTCCTCGGGCGGCTCCTCGACCCCGATGCCGGCCACTGGAGCCTCGAGGTGCTCGATGCGACGGACATCGTGCGGCGGTACGTCCCCTCCACCTTGATTTTGGAGTCGACGGTGACCAGCGACTCCGGCGAGGTCGTGATCCGGGAGGCCCTTGCGACCGAGCCGGGCGCCCGAGGACATGAGCTCGGTCTCCGGTCGCCACACGCATTGGTGCGCTCGGTGGTCGGCGTGCGAGGCACGGTGCAGCTGCGGTGCGAGTTCGCCCCTCGCTTCGAGTTCGGCCTCACCACACCGCACCTCCGATGGGACGGTGCGGCCGTCGACGCGCACGCCGGGCCCACCCGCTTGCGGCTCACCTCGCCTGTGCCGATGGACGTGGACGGTGGAGTCGCCTTCGCGACCTTCACGGTGGCCGCCGGCGAACGGGTCTCGTTCTGCCTGGCGCACGCCAGTGCGCATGGTGGGGGGTCACCGTCGACGCTCGATCCCGCGGACGCCCTCCTGGAGACGCAACGGACGTGGGAATCCTGGGCCGAGATGCATCCCGGCTACGACGGCGCCCACGCCGAGACGGCGCGGGCCAGTGCGCTGGTGCTCCAGGGTCTGACGTACAAGCCGACGGGGGCGGTGCTCGCAGCAGCCACCACGTCGCTGCCGGCAAAGATCGGAGGGGACGCCAACTGGGACTACCGCTACGCGTGGCTGCGCGACCTGTCGCTCACCGGGCAGGCACTGTGGATCGCGGCGTGTCCGGACGAAGGAACGGCCTACCTGCGGTTCCTCGCCGACGCCGCGGGCCAGCCCACCGACGACGATGCCCGGGTGCAGGTCGTCTACGCAGTGGACGGACGTCGGGAGCTGTCCGAGTACGAGCTGCACCACCTGCAGGGGTACCGGGGGAGCAGCCCGGTGCGGGTCGGCAACGCCGCATGGAAGCAGTCCCAGCTCGACGTCTTGGGAGAGGTCCTCGACCTCGCCCACCGCTTCGCCGACCAGCTCGAAGCCGACGACGAACCCATCCGGCAGATGCTTCTGTGGCTGGCTGAGGAGGCCGCGACCACGTGGCAATCGCCGGACGCCGGCATGTGGGAGGCCCGTGACGAAGAGCGCCAATACGTCACCTCGAAGGTGATGTGCTGGGTGGCGCTCGATCGCGCCATCGATCTCGCCGACTTCCTCGGCGATGGCGCAGACGTCGAACGGTGGAGGACGGTCCGCGACGAGATCCGGGCTCGCGTGCTCGACGAGGCATGGAACGACGATGTGGAGGCCTTCACCG
>JACCSC010000359.1 GCA_013813215.1 Geodermatophilaceae bacterium
GCTAGTCCGGCAATCGCGGTTACCCGCCTCTTCCTACGCCTCCGATCGAAGTCCGCCAGGAGGCGGATCCGCCCAGCCGTACTTGATCCACTCCGGGTGCCTCATGCCCAGCACTTGTTTGCGTGTCCAGCAATGTTCGGCCCCCCAGGCGTCTTGTGCGGCCTCGACGCGGCGGTACGCCCGTAGGGAGCGCCAACGGGCCGCCTGCTCCGCCCCCGTGACGTGTTGACAGACGGTTGCCGCGTCGTCGCGCACCCACCAGCCGGGCACCGGCTCCGCGGGATCGGCGAACGCCCGCGATGAAGCCCGCGACGTTGGCGGCAAGGTGGACAACGACGCTGCGAGCCATCAGGCGATGCCTTTCGTGGTCATGCCAGCGGTCCGCTCGCGAAACTTTGAACCCGTCGCACATTCGGGAGACCCACCTTCCAAGGTTTCAGGTGCCGGACCAGCGAGAGAGGCGTCCCACGGTCCGGCTTGCAGGTGGGTTGAGGGGGTTCCCCCCACCCGGTAACGAGGGCGAGACGTTAGGGGGGCAGCCGGGGCACCATCGACCCATGACGAAATCAGGAGACCCGTACTGCACGGTGTGCATGAACGACAACGGGCTGGTCGTAGACGAATACGTACCCGCCCACGAGGAGACAGAGATGATCCGGGCACACCAGGGCACGTTCCCCAAGTCCCGGCACATTGGGCCCTCGGTCCGCTACCACTGCACCCAATGCGGCAACGCCGGCCAGGTCGACGTGTCCGAGGACTACCGGCCGAGCGCCTAGCGATGGGTAGCCCGGCCGGCTCCGCCCGTACCTGCGGACGGAGCCAGCCGCGGGGCGCTGGCAGGTCTCTGCGCGGAGTGAAGGACACGCTCGCTGCCATCGATCCACGTCGGCGGTCCAGCTGGGTCCGCCCTGTGGTGACGTTGACGCCCATCTCGGTGGTCATCGGGCAGGTCAGACAGCGATCGCGGCGATGGCGTCGACGACCACAGTCCAGGTGGTGCCGCCCTCGGTGATCGTGGCGGTGCCGCTACCGGCGAGCACGCTGGCCTTCCCGGTCAGGGTGGTGCCGTCCAGCAGCTTGATCCGGACGGTGCCGCTGCTCTTCTGCAGCAGGTCGCTCCGGTGCGTCGTGCTGATGTGACTCATCGGTGTTTCCTCTCGGTTGGGTTGGCGGGGGTCATCCCTCGCCGGCTTCCCGCTGGCGCGTGGCCCTGTCGTCGGCGGCCAGGTCCTCGGCGTATGCGGCCAGGGCTGCGCGGGCGCTGGCGTTGCCCTTCTGCGCGGCGTGGCGGGCGCGGCCACGTTCTACGGCGCTGGCCTTGACGGTCGCCGCGTCGTAGTCCCGCCGGCTGTACGGGGCGTGTGACCGGTCGTAGGCCTCGCGGCCCTGCCGGACGCTCACCGGACGCCGGCCGTCCGCTTGATCGAGCGCGCCGGGTCGACCAGCTCGCCGGCCGGTTCGCGTTGCTCCAGCCGCATCGGTGTGTACGGCTCGACCTCGGGGTCTTGAGCTGCCTTGTGCGCGACCTCGTCCCGCTCGGCCGGGGTCGGCACCCACGGCTGGGCGTCGGACGTGGCCAGCCAGACCAGGAACTCCCAGGAGTCCAGGTCACCCGGCCACGGCGGCGACAGGTGACTGCGCTCCCCGGTCACCGTGTTGACCCGGTAGCCGGACTGCGACCAGATCCGCCAGTCAGGGAACACCTCGACGACGTTGCCGATCAGGTCGTGCATGGTCAGCCGGTACTGGTCGGTCGTGTTCCGCACCGTGACCCGCACGAGCCACCGCTGGGCGTCGCGGATGTCCCGATACCGGGCCAGCGCCAGCTGGGCGCACTTCCACTCCGGCCCGAGGTCGGCGTCGATCGCGGCCACCGGGTCGGAGATGCCGCCGAGCTTCGCGGCCAGCGCCGGCACGTCCACCAGGAAGGCGCTCAGCTGCTCGTGCAAGTTGCCGAATGCCGGGGTCAGGTCACCCCGCAGCGGCTCCTCGACCTCGCCCCTCGAGCTGCTCCACGGCGCGGGTCAGCAGCATCCGCTCGGCGACCAGCCGCTGATCGCCGGCCCGCGCATTCACCGACTCGGCGCCCAGGTCCGCCGACAGCGGCTGGCCCGCCCGCAACGCGTCCAGCACCCGATCGAGCAACACCTGCTCGGCCTGCTCCGACGTCGACAGGACACCCATGCGTTGACTGACGGCCGCACGAGCAGCCTTCGCGGCGTCGAACCCGTCCAGCGCGGACAACGCCGAACGAAGCGCCGGACTCCTGGCGGAGATGATCGGGCCGAACTCCTGGAAACTCACTGGTGATCCTCTCGGGTAGGCGCGGCGATCAGCCACGCCGCATGAAGGTGGGAACAGGTCGACCGCGCCGGGCAGGTGCACGACCAGCCGCCCCGGCCGAACGCCACACGGTGGACATCACCGCTGCCGCGGACCGTCGCCGCGAAGTAGCCCGGCTCAGCGCTCACCACGATCAGCCGGCCCTCGGTCAGCAGTCGGGTCCCCTTGACCGCGGCGGTCTCACGCATCCCGCAGACCCCCTGGGGCAAGCCCCTCCGGCTGGCCGCACTGAGCGGACCGTGGGCGGGCGGATTTCTGCCTGTACGGATCACCAGACCTCGACGAGGTCGTGTTCGTCGTCATGTACGACGTCGTGTCCGTCGTCATCCGGGGCGGCAGGCAGCGGGGGTGCAGGACGCTCCAGCAGCCCCAACACAGCGAGCGGCCTTCGGTCAGCGCGAGGCACAACGCGCAACGGCGTGTCATGCCCCGCCCCTTCGGGTGGTCTCGGGGGCGGCGATCAGCCACGCCGCATGCAGTGAGCCGGGGCACGTCATCGGGTCTCCTCGCCGAACGGGCACTTTGGCCCGTGGCCGGCAGGGTCCTGCGAGTAGCAGAGGACGATCTCGCCGTCAGGGGCGAAGACGTAGTTGCACAGGCCCATTCCATCCGGCGTCAGGATGTACTCGTCATCTAGCGCGGGGCCGGTCACGATGCGGCCCGGAAGGTCAGGGCATCGGCCAGGGGGTCGGTCACGACGTCAGCGCCTCACCCAGGTGGGCCTCGATCATCTCCGTGAGGACGGCGCGGGCGATCCGCTCCTTCTCGTGGGCGATCCACGATGTGGCCGCGATCATGGCGCCGAACTCGTCGCGGCCCCACAGCTCGTGCACCGCCGGTATACCCAGCCGGGCGGCCAGCTCGGCCAGCACGTCGTCATCGGTCAGGTCGGAGTCGAGCAGGTCGGACAGGTCGAGGTCGGTCATAGCGTCATCTCCTGGGGGTTGGGGTCGGCGGTCATGCCGCTGCTGCATCGCGCATTACGGAACTACCGGCGCCGTGCACAACGATTGGGCCGATAGGTCGCGTCGGTTCCCACCGGGCAAACGGCGCATCGACGGGAAGCCGGGTGCCCGCCTCCTTCTCGTTGCTGCCGCCCTTGTCGTCGCGGTCGAGTGAGGCGCGGGTCTCGTCGTGGTCGTCTCGACGCTCGCGGTCTTGGTCTACTGCCAGGAGCTCGCTAACGCTCGCACTTCCCTTACTACTGGGTGGCCCCCCGGGCGCACCATGTAGGCGGGGTTGAGAGGTGCGGACGGGCGCACCTCCCGGGGTACTAGATTCCGCACCATGTGAGAGGTGCGGACGGGCGCACCATCCGTCGGCCCTGATCTTCGCCGCGTAGACCGCTGTCATTCCTGGGCGACCCACGACGACGACGTCCAGGAGACCGGCGTCTCGGGCGAGCTGGATACGCTCGGTTATCCGCCGCGGGGACCGCTTCAGTTCGTCGGCAAGCTGAGCACGAGGCGTCGAGACGTAGCCGTCGGCGGTCATGTGCTGGCCCATCAGCAACAGCACGATCCGGACGCTGTCGGGGACAAGGGTCGTCGTCCAGACCTGCTGCAGCCAACGGTCACGAACGGTCGGCTTCACCGGTCCACCGCCTCGACGGTGACCGCCCAGCCCAGGCCGTGCTCGACCCGTGCCAGCACGTCGTCGGCCCGCGCCACGGGCACCATCCACAGTCGGCGTCGGTAGTCCCACTGCCGCGGTGTGTCTACGTAGTCGAGGACGGCGACCAGGCCGGCGCCGTCCGCGGTCAACCACGCCGTGCGTCGGCCGACCTCGACGAGTAGATGCCGAGCCCGGCGGGTCCGCGGCTTGCGCGGCGGCGCCCACAGCGCCCTCTGCCGGGTCATGCGGGCAGCCGATCGACCGCGGCGCGGATCGTCTTCGTGACCGCGATGACTCCTCGCGGGCGTCGACCGACGACCTCCACGGCCCGAAAGGGGGCCAGCCGGTCGCCGATCACCTGGGCGGCCTCAGCGCCGATCAGGTTGGCCGGCCCGATGTCCAGTCGGATCGCCGCGGAGACCGGGAGACCGATCACCGCCCTCTCGACCTCGTGCGCCGCGGCCAGCCCGATCTCGGCGGTCTCCGGACGGTTCGCCAGCCCGTCGAACAGGTGCGGCTTGACCTGGACGTCCAGGACCGCCGTCACGATGGCCGTCATGCGGCACCCCGCCAGAGGCGCAGCACGCCAGCGTGACGGGAACGGCGTCGGGACAACGCGAACCCGACCTGCTGGATCTGGCCGGCCTTGACCGCGGCCTGAAACGCAGCGCCGACCCTGTTCGGGTGGTCCGGCCGAGGAACTCCCAAGTCCCAAAGATCATCCGCGGACCAAGGCAGTCCCGACCGGGCGAGGTAGCTGATGCCCGCGTCGGCGCAGCTGCGCCACCAGGCGTCTACCCCGTCGTTCGCTCGGGCGATGCCCTCGTCACGGACCAGCCGGGCCAGCAGCGTCGCGGACGGCGCGCCCGCCCAACCGTTGTCGGTGGTCCGTGGCACAGTTGTCGTCGGCAGCTTCGCGGCGGTCTGAGGGGCGGTCCCTGGGCGGGGGCCGCTTCTGCCGTTCACGCGGCAGATCCGCTGCGTGCGGTGGGGATCGGGGTCATGAGGGCGTCGAGTTCATTGAGGTCGACGCGCACGAGCCGAGACCCCATGCGGTAGCCGGTCAGATCACCACGCGAGATCAGCCGGCGGATGGTCTTGGTGCTGCAGGCCGCGGCCTCCGCCGCCGAGGTGATGGAGGCCAGCCGCCTGTGCAGCGACGTTGGAGCGAACCGGACGGACATGGACAAGTCCCCTTAGGGGTGCGCCAGATGGCGCCTCCGCTAAGAGGACCGATGTGGACAGACTAGCCCCGAACTGGCCTCGCCCGGTGCTGACCACGCCCGGCGTGTCTGGGATCTGCAGGCCGCAGCCACTTGTCGAGGTTGGTAACCACTAGCTCGCTGCCACCGTCTGCCCAAAGGCGCAGAACCAGGTCGTGCAACCTCTTGATGTTCTCTTCACGTATCTGGGGTCGGTAGCTACAGGACTGTCGGTCACAGGCCAGGGTGATCCGCATGTGGGCGCGGTCGTCTTGATCGGGCGGGGCCGACGCGGTGCTGAACCAGTGGCCGATTGGTGACTGGCTCAAGTGCGCGTTGGTCGCTTCGTCAGGCATCCAACCGATGTACTCCTCCCGACCGTCCGGGCCCATCGAGAACATGGGGATCACTCCGTCGAAAGTAGACAGCTCGCCGATGATGCTGTCCGGATGATGGATGCAGCAGAGCCGGACGTGTGCCCATCGGGCGCCCTCGGGCGGCGTTGCGTTGTAGATCATGGACATCTCACGGCCTCCGGAGTTGAGCTTGAGCAAGCTCTGACAATCGACTGGCGATTTCAGCGTCTCGTCCTTGAGCGGCGTGCTGGTAGCGGAGGGCCGCGCCCGGCGTGGAGTGCCCGAGGCGGCCCATCAGCTCCGCGAGCGTGGCTCCGGTTGCGGCGGCGAGGACGGCGCCTGTATGGCGCAGGTCGTGCCAGCGCAGGTCTGGGCGCCCGACTCGCGCTCGCGCTGGGTAGAAGGAGCGATACAGCGTCGAGGATGCCAGCGGGCCGCCGCTGACCGCCGGGAAGACCAGCCCGTCACGGCCCCAGGCCGCGTGCTCGGCGACGTGTTGGCGAAGGACCGGCAACAGGTGAGGGGGGATCGCGACATCGCGGATGCCCGCCGCGGACTTGGGCGTTCCGACGACCGGACGACCGTTTACCCAGGCAATGCCACGGCGGACGTGAATGACGCCGTTGGTCAGGTCGAGGTCCTTACGGCGCAGTTCGGTCAGCTCGCCGAAACGCAGGCCGCACCATGAGGCGAGCAAAGTCATGGCGCGGTACTTGGCCGGCATCTCTCGGACCAGAGCCTCAAGTTCGTCGAGGCTGGCCGGCTGGATCTTGTGAACTCGCCGGCTAGATCCGGCGCCGCGGATGTGGCAGGGATTCGCCGCTACCTCTCCGTCGCTAACCGCGGTGGCCAGGATGCCTCTCAAGAGGCCGTAGGCGTGGGCCCGCAGGGTCGGCCGGTCGGTGCCGAGGGCGACGTGCCAGGCGCGCACAGCGGCCGGTGTGATGGCTCTGAGCGGTGTCTCGGCGAACGTCGGCAGGATCAACCGGTCGAGCAGGCTGGCGTAGTGGGCCCGACTACGCGGTTTCAGGGTCCGCTCGGCGAGCCAGTTCGCGGAGTACTCGCCGAACCGGATCACCTTCGGGCGCAGCGTCGAGGTGAACCACTCTCCGCGTGAGATCTCGCGGCGCCGGTCGGTCAGCCATGCCTCGGCGTCCATACGGGTGTCGAAGGTGCTCGGCGCTTTGTGCTCAGCAGCGTCCGGACCGGCGTAGCGCGCCTGATATCGACCTGAGGGCAGCCGTCGGATCGATCCGAAGCCACGCTTGCGACCGCTCACGATCACCCCCCATCCGTGCCAGATACGTGCCAGATGAGAGTACCCGCGTGTCTACTTGTGACCACCCCTGACACGCGCTACTGTGACACGAAACCGCTGCTAGATGGCGGTTTATGCAGGTCAGGTCCAGTAGCGCAGGCGGGTTAGGTCACTGGTTCGATCCCAGTATCGCCCACCACGAAACAGCCGCTGACCGGGATCAGCGCTGCTGTCGAGCTGGCGGCCGAGGCGCGGCAGTTCCTCGCCGGCCGCTGATCCTGGTAGGCAGGCGCAGTGCTGAGCACCGTGCCCGCCCTGTCCCGCCCCGATTTGCTGGCCGCGCCCGTGGCCGCAGCCCTGGCCGGCTGGGCGCATGCCGATCAGGTCGGGGTGGCCGAGATCGACCCGGCACTGTCCGACACCGCCGCGTTCTGCCAGCGGTACGGCGTACCGCTGGAGGCCGCCGCCAACTGCGTCCTCGTGGTCGGCAAGCGCGGCGGCGAGCTCCGCTGGGCGGCCTGCCTGGTTCTCGCCGTACACCGGGCC
>JACCSC010000362.1 GCA_013813215.1 Geodermatophilaceae bacterium
CAAAACCACATCTGCCCCTTCACGACAACCTCAAGGTAAACGTAACGCTTGATCCACTGTCCTAAACCGACCCCGCGGCTGCCCCGTCTCGGGGTCGAGGCCGGCGACCCACGCCTCATAGGCGTCGCCGTCCATCGGCGGCCGCTCCGCGACCGGCCCGACCCCAGTGGCGGCGTACCGGCGGGCGATCCCCGTGCCCTCGGAGAGGTAGTAGTCATCCGCCCGCGAGCGGTCGGCCTCCAAATACGTGCGGGCGGCGCCCGCGAAGCCCCGATAAACCTTCACCCCGCCGTGCACGAATCCGCCTCCGCACCACTGTCCGGCGCTTTTCGACCGTCCTTGTTCACCTACCGATATTGGTAGCATGCGTGCCGTGAATTCGTAAAGAGATGGCAATCGTTGGTAAATGTCGGCAAGTATCGGACAGCGTTATCGGGCGCATTCGCTTCAGGATGCCGGCATGCGTGGTGGCGTCAATGATGGCGCGTGGGGCGTTCGGTGAGCGGTGCGGTGGGTGTTGCTGGGGACGGAAGGAACGTCGCGATTGGGGGCGCATCGGACGGTCCGAGTGTGGGGCGGGCGGGCCAGCAGCTCGGACGTTGCCTCGGGGCGCGCTGATCGGGCGTCGGGAAGGTCCGAGCAGACATCCACGGGTACGGCAAAATCGACCGTGCGAACCCGAGCGACACCGGAGTGAGTCGATAAGACTCCGGACGAACCCGTAACCCGGGGGGGCGCAACATCTCCTCCAACGCAGCTGTCGGCGGCCGCGCTAAGACTTCTACTGTGGGCCTGACCTGCACGTTCAGGGATCCTTCCGTACTGCTCGAGGCCACCCGCCCGACGCAACGGAAGGATCTCGGCAGGATCTCGTAAGAATGCTGAGCATCGTCGACGGCGAGGGATGACGGTCGGCACACGTCGGCCGCTCGACTCGACCGCAAACCCCGGCGGGCGCGCGTCCCCTCGCCGTACACATCGACGATCGGAACGATCATGGACCACCAGACCCGCACCCCGGACACCGGTACGCACACCCAGTTGCTCACCCTCCCCGAGGCCGCCGCCAGGCTGCGCACACCCGTGGCGACCCTCCGCTACTGGCGGCACCTCGGCATCGGACCGGACAGCTTCCGACTCGGCCGGCGGGTCATGTACCGGCGGGCGGACGTCGACCGCTGGGTGACGGCAAGGCACGACCTGGAAGCCGAGAAGCGGGTCTTCTAAATCGTTGAGTGGGCAGTACCTTCGTCACTGCATGCTTCTTGAGGAATCGCTGGCTGGGCACACTCGGTAAGAGGTCGCTGATGAGCATTGCCACACGGCCCGGCGGCCGGTGGCGCGAGCGTAACCGAGATGCCGATAGCGTCGATCGCGGCCCGCCGATTTGGATGCCGTCGTGGGGTCCGACGAGCAGCTGCCTAACGCTGTCCTCGCTCTGCTCCAGGGCCACCGCTGACGACGCCGCCGTGCCTGGGCGGTACCCGCGCAGCCACCGAGCTGTCCAACCACCGGCGCGTGGGCCGCGATCCCGTCCACCGTCGCGGTCGTGTGGGTACCGACCCACCACACCCGGTGCCCTCCGGCCTGCGCGGCGCCGGCCCAAGAGCTGACGCCGAGTGCTGCGGCTCGCGACATTCCCTTCGCGCTGAGTTGACAACCGGTCGGCGCACGGATGACCCAGCTTGGTATACGGGAAGTAGACTGCTCATGGCCGACACCACCACCGTCAAGGTGCAGACCTCCACCCGGGATCTTCTGCTTGAGCTCGGTGCCGCGCGGCGTCAAAGTGCCGATCAGGTCATCAGGACCGCCTTGGCGGCCATGCACCGAGATGAGCGACGTCAGATTGCCGCCGCGGAGGCCCGGGCCATCAAGAACGACCCGGTCGACCTGGCCGAGGTTCGGGCCATCCAGCAGGAGATGGCCGCGCTGCGTGAGGGGTGAGGTCTACCGGCTGCCGGCCCGGGGAACGGGACACGAGCAGCGAGGCCGGCGGTACGCCGTGGTGCTGCAGCCGGAGTGGTTGACCCTGAGCACCTGGCTTGTTGCGGTCACGAGCACGAGTGCGCGTCCGACCAGCTTCCGACCGTCCGTCGTCGTCGCCGGGGTCGACAGCATGGTCCTGTGCGACCAGCTGGCCACCGTAGATCTGCAGCGCCTGAAGGAACTGGCCGGTTCGCTGACCTTCGACGAGATGCGGCGCGTCGACGAGGCCCTCGCTCTGGTTCTGGACCTGTAGAGCGCGCCGGCTGCGCCCCCTGTTCAGGACCTTACCCGGTGGGGGGTGCCACACGGTCCATGGACGTCGGCCGTTCCAAGACAAGCCACATCTGCGAGAACCGCGGATCCTCGTAAGCCAGCTCTGGCTGCTGGTCCTGTGGCTGTGTGCCCTCCGCACCGACGAGTCGGGCGGAGTACTGACTTCTTTCGGTGGTGACCACTCTGCGGCGTCCTTCTCGCTGCTGCGGCGCCTCTGGTCGGGTGGCGCGGTGTCAAGGCTCGCGGAGCGACCGCGCAGCGGCTCGGCCTTGATACCGCATCGGCCGACTGGAACTGTCCGCAGCGAGAAGGGCATCGCCTCGGTTTGCGGCCGCTTGGGAAGCTGCTTCCTCGGCGCGTCAGCCTCGCGGGGGGCCGCCCGGTAGGCGGTGGAGGTGGCCCGGCAGCTGCCGGGTATCCCGGTGTGGGCGATGGACGCCGACGGTCTTATCGTCCGTCCCGGCCCGCGGCTGGTGGCCGGTGTCGAGGCGATCGCCGGCATCCTGCGCCCCGACCTGATCCGCCCGCCGGACCCGGCTGCCGCGGAGCGGGTGGCCTGCGGCAGCCGCCGGTGCCGGTGCCGTGTCCTGATCATAGGACGCGCCCGGCTCGGTAGGTTGGTGCCGACCGGGAGGGGACCGCCGTGGCTGCTGAGGAGCGTGCCGTCGCCGGGTTGCTCGCGACGGTCCCAGAGGAGCATCTCGTCTCTGGCGAGGAGGTCTGCCGGACGCAGGGCACGGTGGCCTTCGGCAGCGACGCCTGGGAGGTCTTCAGCTGCCTGGACCGGGCCGACGGCAAAGGCCTGCCCGTCGTCATCTACGCCAGCCAGTCCCGCGCCAATCTCGGCCCGACGATCAGTTGGACGGCGACCTATGTGGGTCATGTGCATTCCCGCAACGGTGCCCATCCCCGCGGCGAGGTGCTCCGGCCACCCACGACGTCGTCCGCGCACGACGGACGCTGCGAATCTTGGGGGGTCTACTGGGAGGTCGAGGACCTGCACTCGTTGCCGCCCGAGAAGTGCTACCCGATCAGCCGCCTAAGTGACCGCCGGGGACAGACGTACAAGGCCTTCATCCCCCGCGGCCCGGTCCTTCTCGGCGGTCTCGGCTAGAGCCCGGCGCCCATCGTCGCGACATCCGCGACCGTCGGCGGGCGGGCGGGCGGTCTGGCCCGGGCCGCTGCGGATCAGCCGTCCGGACCGAGGAGATCGCCTCCGGCGGGTTCCCACAGCTGGACGGGGTTGCGCTCCGGATCGTGCAGGTCGGCGAACCGGCCATTGGGGTATGTCTCGCTATTGACCCGCACCACCACCCCGGCCCGCCGCAACTGGTCGACCATGGCGTCGAGGTCACGCACCCGGAAGTTGACCGCCCAGGTCTGCGCCGGGCGGCCGAAGTGCCCCGACGCGTCGTCCATGGCGGCGAAGACGGTCGGGCCGGCGTGTTGCCACCATGACGGTTCGCCGTAGGACTCGGGGGGCATCGGCACCCCCAGGTTGTCGGCGTACCACCCACCGAGCGCGGCGGGGTCCTCCGCCCGGACGAACAAGCCACCGATACCCAGCACCCGCTCCACGGCGCCACCGCCCCTCGTCGACGAGAGCTGAGTGTGGCAGCGGCCCACCCGCAGTCCGGTCTGGTCCTCGGCGCGGACGCCCTGGCAGCCCGGCGGGCGGTTGAGTCCGACTGGTGGCCGCGCGGCCGAATCACCGAGCCCGGGGTCAGTTGCCCCGGATCTCCCGTGAGGCTCGCCGCTTGGCCAGGGCGCAGCGAATCAGGTCGGCCGGGCCGGGTGGGACCCATCCCAGCTGGAAGCCCTGGCCGCGATCGTCTCGGACCGCCCGAACGCTCGTCACCTGGTCGCCATGGGCCAGCTTCGCTGACAGACCGGAGTCGACGACATCAGGGACGAGCTGTGGACGTCCATCTGGGTCTAGCGCTTGTCGACCGGGCACCGCATGTTCTTGGCAGGATCGGTGTCGGGCGCCCGTTCGGACGAGGACCCGGCTAGCCGCATGCCGCTGCAGTACAGCCCCTCGCCAGCAGGGCACCACCACGCCGACCAGGACCATCGACTAGCGAGGCACCACGAAGCTGCCGGCCGCCAAGGGAGCCGGGACGGCTCCCAAGACCCGGGCCGGGTTCAGGCGGCGAGCTGAGCCGTCTTGAACGCGGCATAGAGCGGACGTTCCCAGAGGCCACCGAGTCGTCCTTGAGGTGTCTGGGTCACAATTTGGTCAGTCGTGGCTAGCGTCGCGGTAGGACTGGCTGGTCGGGCGCCGAGGAGGACCCCGCCTCGGAGCGGTAGGTAGCAGCGACGGAGTTCACCGCACCAGTTCCGGCCCAGCCGTCCTAGCTTCGGTCAGGCGCTGGGCCACCGCGTGTGCATGCTGCTCCGGGGTCACACTGTGCCGTTGCAGGCGCTGGCCGTAATATGTCCCGACGTTGCCCGGGGTGAACCCGAGCCGCTGCGCAAGGCGACGTGAGGGCTGGTTGTCCTCGGCGATCACCGCCACCACCTCAACGCAGCCACGAGTTGAGAAGGCGTGCGCAAGCGCGGCGTCGCCGGCCTCCGTGGCCAGGCCCATGCCCCACGTATCGGGGAGTAGCCGGTACAGCAGCTCCACGTCGGTTCCGTCCTCCAGGTACTGGCACCCCATGTCTCCGATCAACCGGCCGTCTCTCACGACGGCGAATGGCGCGAACCCATGCCGGCGCTGGTGGTCGAGGTAGT
>JACCSC010000462.1 GCA_013813215.1 Geodermatophilaceae bacterium
CGGCGAGGAGCACCAGGAGCAACGGCAGCACGTAGTAGGACTTGCCGCCGAGGGCGAGAACGCAGCCAGCCAGCAGCACGTACGCCACCACGACCGAGCGCGCCCAGCGCAACTCCGCCGTACGCCAGATCCGGACCGCCCCCGCGACCCAGAGGGGCACGAACAGCGGCGAGAGGTAGACCAGCTGCAGTGGCACGAACAGCGCGCGGTTCTCGGCACCGTCCTCCGCGGCGAGCCCGGCTGCCACCTCCCACTGTGGCCAGCCCTGGGCGATCTGCCACCACAGGTTCGGGGCCGCCACCGCGAGCGCGAGCAGAGCACCCCCGGCGAACCACCACGAGCGCAGCACCACCCGCGGGCCGACGATCGCGACAGCCACCAGCAGCCCGAACGCCAGCAGGCCGATGAGGTACTTGTTCAACAGGCCGACGCCCAGCACCAGGCCCAGGGGCACGAACCACCGCGGGTCGCCGGTGCGCAGCAGCCGCAGCGCCAGCCAGCTGAACAGCAGCCACAGGAACAGGTCCGCGCTCGCGGTGGCCAGCATGTGCCCCAGCGCGAACACGATCGCCGAGCCGGCCGCACAGCCGGCCGTCAACAGCAGCGCTCGACGGCTGCCGCCGAGTTCGCGCGCGATCAGCACGAGGACGAGCACGCTGGCTGCGGCCAGCAGGCTGGCCACTACCCGCAGCCCGACCAGGCTGTCCCCGAACGCCGCCGTGGACAGCTTGGCGAGCAACGGGGTCAGCGGCGGCTGGTCGACGTACCCCCAGGCCAGCTGCTCACCGGCGATCCGGAAGTACAGCTCGTCGCGGTGGTAGCCGTACCGGCCGGACAGCGCGGTCAGCAGCACCACCTGGGCGAGCACGATCAGGGCCACCGGCCGGACCGGTACGGCGGACAGTTCCGGGGACCCATGGACACCGGCGGAACGGGCGGTCGTCATGGCAGATCCGACGGTATCCGGCGGCGTACTCTTTCCGTGGCAGTCGCGACATTCGGTACGCCGAAACGGGATGGCAACTTGTTGCCATCCCGTAGTGCCCAGCGGTGTTGCCCTTTATCCCGCGGCGATGGCGGGGCATCGTGCAGGAAGCATCTGCCGGGTCGTGAAGGGACGAACATGTTTGCTTGGTGGGGAACGGTAGTCACGAAGCTGCGCAAACTCCTGATCGTCTTGGGAATTGCGTTCGGGGCCTTCGCCGGCATCTGGGGCACCGGTGTCTTCAGCAGCCTGGACGGCGACTCCAGCCTCGACGATCCCAACAGCGAGTCGCAGCTGATCAACGACCGGGTGACCGAGGAGTTGGGCCGGCAGAGCACCGACCTCGTCGCGCTGTACTCCAGCGACACCCTCTCGGTGGACGACCCGGCCTTCGAGCAGGCCGTCGTCGAGGTCACGGACACGATCCGCGACCGCCCCGAGGTCGAGCTGGTGACGACGTACTACGAGACCGAAGCGGACAACCTGGTCTCCACTGACGGCAGCGCGACGTACGTACCCATCCGCTTCGTCGCCGGCACCGACGACGACGTGATCTCAGAGGTCCGCGACCAGCTGGCCGCTCCCGGGCTGACCACCCAGGTCGGCGGCTCGGCGGCCATCGACCTCGACATCAACGATCGGATCGGGCCGGACATCGCCAAGGCCGAGATGATCGCGATGCCGATCCTGCTGATCGCGCTGCTCATCGTCTTGGGCAACGTGGTCGCGGCGCTCATCCCGCTGGTCATCGGCGGCCTGGCCATCCTCGGCGCGTTCACCGTCCTGCGGGTGGTCAGCGCCTACACCGAGCTGTCGGCGTTCTCGATCAACATCATCACGATCCTGGGCCTCGGCCTGGCCGTGGACTACGGGCTGTTCATGGTCAGCCGGTTCCGGGAGGAACTCGACCGCGGCGCCACGACGGCCGACGCGGTGTCGCGCACCATGGCCACCGCCGGGCGGACCGTGGCCGTCTCCGGTGTGATCGTGGGCCTGTCGCTGTCCAGCCTGCTGATCTTCCCGCAGGTGCTGCTGCGCTCGATGGGCCTCGGCGGTGCGGCCGCCGTGCTGGTCGCCATGGTGGTCAGCCTCACGGTGCTGCCGGCGATGCTGGCCGCGCTCGGACCGAAGATCGACGCCGGCCGGCTCCCCTGGGCTCGGCGGCGCCGGGTGCCGACGATCACCGGCGCCGTGAGCAAGGCAGCCGGCTCGAACGACCACGGCTGGTGGGCGCGGGTCGCGCACAGTGTGATGCGCCGTCCCGTCCTCTACGTCATCGGCACCGTCGCCGTACTCCTCGTGCTCGCCGCGCCGCTGGCAGGTGTCCAGTTCGGCGGGATCGACGAGCGCGCGCTGCCGGAGGGGACCGAGAGCCGGGTCGTCTCCGAGCGGCTGGCCGACGAGTTCAGCGACGCCGCGGTGCAGCCGATCCGGGTGCTGGTCAGCGAAGCCTCCCTCGCCGACGCCGAAGACTTCGCTGGGGACATCGCGGCCATCCCGGGGGTGCGGGGCGCGGCCATCTCGGACAACGAGGGCAACTCCAGCATGATCACGGTCACCTACGACGGCGAGCCGAGTTCCCTGCAGGCCCGTGGGATCGTCGAGGACATCCGGGCCAGCGAGGCACCGGCCGGCGCCGAGGTCATGGTCGGTGGGTCGAGTGCGAGCGTGGTCGACCAGCTGACCAGCCTGACCGAGCGGTTGCCGTGGATGGTCCTGCTCGTCGCGGGCATCACCTTCGTGCTGCTCGCGGTGGCCTTCGGCTCCCTCGTCGTGCCCATCAAGGCGATCGTGATGAACCTGATCTCCATCGCGGCTGCGTTCGGCGTGGTGACCTGGATCTTCCAGGACGGCCACCTGTCGGGCGTGCTCGGCTTCACCCCGACCGGGTACGTCGAGGCCAGCCAGCCGATCCTGATGGTGGCGATCCTGTTCGGCCTGTCCATGGACTACGAGGTCTTCCTACTGTCGCGGATCCGGGAGCGCTGGGACGCCCTGGGCGACAACACGGCCGCCGTGGCCAGCGGTGTGCAGCGCACCGGCGGGATCATCACCGCCGCCGCCGTGATGCTCTGCGTCGTCACCGGCGCGTTCTCCACCTCGGGCATCACGTTCATCAAGATGGTCGGCGTCGGCATGTTCGTAGCCCTGATCGTGGACGCGACGCTGGTCCGGCTGCTGCTGGTCCCGGCCACCATGCGCCTGCTCGGCCGGCACAACTGGTGGGCACCGAGCTTCCTGTCCCGCCTGTACGGCCGGTACGGCGTACGCGAGGAGGCCGAACCGACTGCACCCAGGCCGGTCGTGCCCGTCACGACAAAGGCCGAGAAGGTCGGCGCGGGCGCCTCGTAAGGACGCGACCGCAGCCGCGCCGCCGGGCTCAGCCGGTGGCGCGGTTGCGCCGGATGTACTGGACGCCGAGGGTCGCGCCGAACAGCGCGGTACCGGGGATCAGCAACCACATCGGCCAGAAATAGTTCGCGTCGCTGTCGTTGACGCTGACCAGCGTCCACACCACGAGGTTGATCAGGACCACCGAGGCCCAGACGGTCCAGAGGATCTTCAGGGCCAGCGGCAGCCCCGACGACGCGGGTGCGGGTCGGCGGGCCGCCCGGCGCGGGGCAACGTCCGTCCCTGCGTGCTCGGCCGGCCGAACGGTCGGCGGGAGGTCGTGGAAGAGCTGGTCCAACTCGGCGTACGTCGCGGACCGGTAGGCCTGGGCCAGCCGGCTGTCGTACTCGAACAGGTCGAGCCGGCCCTCGTCCATCGCCGACTTCAGCCGGTCCGCGGCGAGTTGCCGGTCCCGGTCCGACACCCGGATGTCACGTCGTTCGACCATCGCGTCCCGACCTCCGTTCTCTCGACCGCCGATCGTAGGCGGGTGGCTCCGGTTCGGGTCAGCGGGCCAGCTCCGCAAGGCCCGCTGGCCACATCCGGCCACGCAATTCTTGCCAATATGCACACCCCGATCAGCCGTTATCGTCGCGTCGAACATTCACCGTTCAGGCAATCTCAGCCAGCCTTCCCGAGGAGCGACACAGTGCTCGAGGCTCTCGATCTGGTAAAGCACTACGGGCCGGTTCACGCCCTGGACGGCTTCACCCTCTCCGCCCGCAGCGGCGAAATAGTCGGCCTGCTCGGGCATAACGGGGCGGGCAAGACGACGTTCGTGGAAATCGTCTCCAGTCTCATCCGACCGGACCGCGGCGTGGTGCTCCTGGACGGCCGTACGCCGGCCCAGGCCCGCGGTGAGGTGGGGATCGCGCCCCAGCACCTCGGCCTCTACCCGTCGGTGACGGTGCGCGAGCACCTCGAGCTGTTCGGCCGGCTGGCCGGCCTGCGGGGGGCCACCCTGCGGCAGGCCATCGACGAGCTGGCGGTGGAGCTGCGGCTGCTCGAGATCATGGACCGCCGGACCGGCGTGCTCTCCGGCGGCCAGCAGCGCCGCACGCAGGCCGCCTCCGCGCTGATCCACCGCCCGCGGTTGCTGCTGCTCGACGAACCGACCGCCGGCGCCGACCTGGAGACCCGGCAGGCGATGCTCGACGTGGTCAAGCAGCGGGCCGCCGAGGGCACCGCCGTCGTCTACACGACGCACTACCTGCCCGAGCTCGTCGAACTGCAGGCGACCATCGCCGTCGCCCGCGCGGGGCGGGTCATCGCCCGCGGGACGTACGACGAACTGGTGGCCGGTCTGCCCGGGGAGGTCCGTCTCGTCTTCGAAGACAACGGCGACGGCGACGGCGAGGAGATCCGGCTGTCGACCACCGAGCCGACAGCCACCCTGATCGACCTGCTCAGCCGGACCACGCGACCGGTGTCCTCGGTCGACGTACGCAAGCCCTCCCTCGACGACCTCTACCGATCCCTGGCGGTGAGCAGTGCTTCGTGACCTTGCAGTTGACGTGGCAGAACGCGACGTACCGGTGCTACCGGCGACGCGCGACGTACGCCCGGCACCCGGCGCCCTGGACGCCGTACGGGCATCGGGCAACCGGGTAGGCGCCCTGGTCAAGCACAACGTGGTCATGCGGCTGCGCGACCCCGGCCAGATGATCAGCTACCTCGTCATGCCCATGGTGCTGATGGTGTTCCTGAAGCCCCTGTACGTCCGGGCGGTCGAGGGTGGCGCGACCCAGGTCGTCACCGGCCTGATGGTGATGTTCTCGGTGTTCGCCATCGCCATCGCCGGCAGCTCGATTCTCGTCGAGCGGCAGTGGCAGACCTGGGACCGGCTGCGCTCCAGCCGCGCCTCGGCCACCGAGCTGCTGCTGGGCAAGACGATCCCGATCTTCCTGATCATGGTCATGCAGCAGGCGGTCCTGCTGGCCTACGGCTGCCTGGTGATCGGGCTGCCCATCCCGCCGAGCATCGGCTACGTCGCGCTGGCCATCCTGGTCTGGGCCTTCGCCCTCCTCGCCCTCGGCGCCGCCCTGGCCACGATCGCCCGCAGCCTGGGCGAGCTCAGCGTCGTCGCCGACGTCGGCGCGCTCCTCGTCAGCTCGCTCGGCGGGGCGCTCGTCCCGGTGGCCATCCTGCCGGGCTGGGCCCAGGCCGCCGCCCACGTCTCCCCCGGCTACTGGGCGCTGGAGCTGATGCAGCGCGCCATCGCCGGTGACGGCGGCGGGATGTTGCTGCCCGCGGCGATCCTGCTGGCGCTGGGCGTGGCGGCCGGCGCCTTTGCCGTCCGCCGGCTGACCCGCGGCTGGGGTCGGACCCGGCTGCTCTGACCGCCGGCGCCACGAGAGCAGATCCACCAGCCCCGACCAGAC
>JACCSC010000485.1 GCA_013813215.1 Geodermatophilaceae bacterium
TAATGACCGCTCCTCCCTATTGCTGCCGCCCTTGTCCATTGCACCGCAACGTTCAGTTCTACAGCGTGAGCCACTCCGTCTGCCCCTGCAGATTCTCGGCTCGACAGACCAGCCGCACCGGCCCGGCGGCCGGCCGGTCGAGCACGAAGCTGCCCACCTCGTCGGTGGCTGTGGCGGCGTACTCGCCGTCCGGCGTGAGCAGCCGGACGTCACCGCGAGCGGCGGGAACGAGCTGACCGACGAGCCGGCCGGGAATCACTTCGATCTCCACGGACAGGGCCGGCCAGTCGAACACCATCGTCCGGGACTGCTCCTGCTCGCCGGCGCGCAGCCCGCTCACCGGCTGCAGCCTCGAGTCGAAGCTCAGGCTGGCCAGCAGCAGTTCGTCGTCCACGGTGCGCCAGGTCCAGACCGCGTTGGCGGCGGCCAGCATGGGCTCCGGCACTGCCGGCGCCGCGGAAACCGCGGCCACCAGATCGGCGAGCAGCAGCTCGTCGTCATCCCACCGAGCTGATGTCACGGTGATCCCCCCCTCGATCCAGTGGACTTGCGCCCCGGACAGTCTGATCGGTCAGGAAGGCCTGCAATGCCGGCGTCTCCCGAAGCTGGCGCAGGTAGCGAGCGCGGGTCGGGCCGATGCTGCCCAGCGGCATGCCGGTCCGGACACCGATCTCGGCGTAGGTCAGGGGCGGGTCGGCGACGAACATCAGCAGCAGCTCCCGCTTGTCTGCAGGCAGCTCGGCCAGCGCGGTGCGCAGCACGTGCAGGCGCTCGTCGCGCAGCACCGCCTCGTCGATGTCGGCCGCACCCGAGGCGGCGTCCAGCTCACCGCCACCCCCGAGCGGATCCACCGGGGTGACCCGGGCCTGCGCCGTGGCCAATCGCAGCGCTTCATGCTTCGCGGTCTGGGCGATCCAGCGGGGCAACGCCGCGGGCTCGCGCAGGTTGCCCAGGTGCTCGATGAGCCGCAGCCACACCGTCTGGCTGACGTCCTCGGCGTCCCGCGCGGACAGGCGGAACCGGTTGACGATGGCGACCACCAGGGGGATGTAGCGCCTGACGATCTCCTCCCACGCCCCCTGATCACCGCTGGCCGCCGCGGCGACCAGGTCGGCGACGGGCCGCGGCGCGCTCATGACGCTCATCCTGCCCGCCGACAGCCGTCCCGTGGGTGTCGACATCCCCGCCCCGAACGACGGACGGGGTCGGGTCGTCAGCAGGCGCACATCTTCACAGAGCGAGTAGGGCTCGCCCTGATACCGACGGCGGCGTAGCTCACTCGGAGAACGGGCGCCTATCCGGCGCCGAGGCAGCTGAAGGCCCCCGCCGCGGCCAGGCCTTCTGGGGTGTCGCTGGTCGCCGTCTGTGCCTCGGCCAGCGCTTCGGCGACGGATCGGCCGGCCAGCCGCGCGTGCACGGCCAGCATCAGCTCGGCGGTGGCCTCGTCCGAGACCGGCAGCATGGTGGCCACCAGGGTGCGGGTACCCAAGGCCAGCAGCGCGGTGGCCAGGCCGAGGGTCTCCTCGCCGGCGCGGGCCGCGCCGACGCCGGACTGGCAGGCCGACAGCACGACCAGGCGAGGGGCCTGTTGCAGCAGCTCGAGGTCGTAGACGGTCAGCCGCCCGTCGGCCACTTCCAGTGAAGAGAACAGCGGGTTGTCGGTGCGCAGCCGACCGTGTGTCGCCAGGTGGGCCCAATGCGCGCCGTCCATCGCCGCCGACACCGCCTGTACGGTCGCCTGCGCACCGGTCAGGCAGACCGCGCTCGGGTGGGCGGCGGCCAGCGCTGCGATCTCCCCCTGGGCGGCCGTGAGCCCGGGGCCGCAGACCAGGACTCCGGATCCGCCCGGGTCCGGAGGCGGCCGAGCGACCGCCCCCGCCCACGTCGTGGCCGACGGTGCCACCGTGATCGGGCGGCCGGCGGCGGTTGGCAGCAAGTTCCACGGGACGCCGTGCAGCGCGGCGGTGGGTATGACGACCAACGCTCGCCCGACGATCCGGTCCGAGACCGGGCCGAGCAGCCGGGCGTCCAACCGCGCCGCTCCGGCCCGCGCCGCGGCGAGGGCTGCCGTGCGCGACCTCACGGTGGCCGTCCCACCGGCCAACCGGCGCAAGGCGAAGTGCACGACGTCGAGGTCCGCCGCCGCCTCCACCGCGTCGCCCAGGTGGTGCAGCGTGGCGCGGCCGTCGACGAGAGCCACGACGTACACCGCGTCCCGGACGGTGGCGAACGCGAGCAACGCACGGGAGCGCAACCGCTGCGCCAACGCGTGGAGGCCGAGCGGTGACGGCGGACCGGAGTGCCGGTCGCCGGGCACCTGGCGGGCGCGGGCGCGGATCGCCTCCTCCAGCCGGGTCTGCTCGCGACGCAGCCCTGGCCCCCCCGGCCGCTGGTCCAGCAGCCTCGCCTCGAGTTCGGCGCTGACCCGGCGCAGTTGAATCAGGAGATCGGCCAGCTCGCCGTCCTGCGGGGGTCGGACCGGCGGGAGCCGCAACGTCCAGGCCCGCCATCGCTCCGTCCACTCCAGGACGCGCGCGGCGTCGGCGGCGTCGACGGCCAGTCGCAGTCCGAGCGCGATCAGCTCCTGGCCGTGCGTCGCGGCATGTACCCGCAGCTCGGTGGCGCCGAGTCCGGCCCGGTGCCGGTCCAGCGCGCGCAGCCCGGCGTCGAGGGCGGCGTTGACCGTGCGGCGCGAGCCGGTTTCCGCCCGGAGCAGCGCCTCGGCGTGCCAGGCCCGCACCCGGACGTCCACCGGGCCGCGCCTGCGGGCGGCGCTCGCCGCGCGCAGCTGGGTCTGGGCGATCCGGGGACGTGACGAGGCCAGCGCAGCGCGGGCGGTGATCAGCCGGACGTCCAACGCCAGGTCGATCCACCCTGCGGCGGCGAGCGCATCCGCCAGCCGCCGCCCCGTGGCCACCTCGTGGGAACCAGCCGCGCCGGATTCGGCCAGCGCCCGCAGGGCGACGAAGCCTGCCACCAGGGCCCAACCCCTACGACGCTGGCGCCGGAACATCGCCGCTGCCCGTTCGGCCTGCTCGGTGGCCTGGGCGTGATCGCCGAGCGCCAGGGCGGCCTTGGCCTGGAGCAGCCGAGCCTCGGCCAGGTTCGTGTCCGCGCCCAGTTCAGTCGTGAGGATGACCGCGGCGGCGGCCGAGGTGTTGGCCTCGTCGGCCAACCCGGCGGCGAGCAGCAGCTCGGCCCGGTCGAGCAGCAGTTCCGGGGCAGGTAGCCCGGCCGCGACGTACGCCGCCTCGGTGATGTCGTAGGCAGCGAGAGCGGCCGGCAGGTCGCCAGCCCGGGCCGCGACGAAACCGAGATTTCCCGTGGCGCCGGCGGCGCGCAATGTCTGCCCCAGAGAGGTGAACAGCTCCTTGGCCCGCCGTAGGTCGCTGGTGGCGGCCGGCAGCCGGCCGGCGTACGCGTGCAGGATCCCGCGGTTGTTCCGAAGCCGGGCTTCCCAGAGGTCGTCACCGGCGCGTCGGAGCACAGGTAGCGCCCGGCGGAACGCGTCCAGCGCATCCTCCAGGCGGCCGACGCGCTGCAGGATCAGGCCCCGCTGGGCGAGCAGCCGGGCCGCCGGGCGTCCGCGCAGGGTGGTCGCCGCTCGGTCGGCTTGGCGCAACGCAGCGGCCGTCGAGCCGCGATCGAGCAGGACAAAGGCCAGACTCATCCGTCCCTCGGCGGCCGGTGCGGGCAATCCCGCGCGCTGGGCCGTGGCCACCGCACTGCGCAAGGCGGCCACCGCCGCGTCCAGATCGCCGGTCGTGCGGCGAGCCAGCCCGAGGGCCCGCAGGGCGGTCGATCGGGCGGCCGGGTCCTTCTCCGGCCGCGACTTCGTGATCGC
>JACCSC010000374.1 GCA_013813215.1 Geodermatophilaceae bacterium
CTCGGGCTCGTCACTTCCGCAGGCGGCGACCGAGAGGGTCAGGCCGGCCACGGCGGTGAGCAGGACGGCGCGAGTGCGCAGTGAGCTCTTCACCTGTGGTGCTCCTTTTCTGAGTTGCCCCCAGGGGAGACTGGCCGGACGACTGTCGCCTGGGCCGCCTTGCGCCTCGCCGACGGCGAGGGTGGTGCGTGCCTCGCCGGAGCGAGGAGATCAGAGAGCGGTGTTCACTGGATGAACACCTGCAGGGTGTGCCAGCCGGACGCGCCCGCGGGGAAGGCGTCGGCCCGGTCATCGGTCTGCGCTTCGCCGTCCTGGCCGGTGGCCCGGACGGTGAGGGTGTGTTGGCCGGCAGTGGCCCGCCACGGCAGTCGCCACTGCCGCCACATCTGGACGTTCGTTTCCGGCGCCAGTTCGGCTCGCTGCCAGTCCCCGCCGTCGATCCGGACCTCGACGGCGGCGATCCCCCGGGTCTGGGCCCAGGCGACGCCGGCGATGGTGAGGTCACCGGCCTTGGTGCCCACCGAGGCGGGAACGTCGATCCGGGAGGAGATCTTGATCGGCCCCTCCACCGCCCATTCCCGCTGCACCCAGTACGGGACGGCGTCCTCGAACGTCGTCAGCTCCATGTCGACCAGCCACTTGGTCGCCGACACGTAGCCGTAGAGACCCGGGACGAGCATCCGGACCGGAAAGCCGTGCTCGGCCGGCAGGGGCTGCCCGTTCATCGCGAAGGCGAGCATCGCGTTGGGAGTGTCGAGGCAGTCGCGCGTCGGCGTACCGATCGTGAAGCCGTCCACGGCCGTCGTCAGCACCTGATCCGCGCCATCCTCCACGCCGGCCTCGGCGAGCAGGCTGGCCAGCGGTACGCCGAGCCAGCGCGCGGCTCCCACCAGGTCGCCACCCACGGTGTTGGACACGCAGGTCATCGTGATGTCGCGCTCGATGACGTCCGGCCGAGCGATCAGGTCGTCCAGGGTGAAGGTCAGCTCGTTACGGACCCGGCCGTGGATGCGCAGCGCCCAGTCCTCGGGCGATACCTGCGGGACGGTGATGTTGACGTCCACGCGGTAGAAGTCGGCATTCGGGGTGTACAGCGGGGTCAGCCCGGGCACCTGCGTGGACAGGTCGGCGGCGCTGGGTATGGCGGCGGCGGGGTCGGCGGCCGCGGGCAGGGTCAGCGCCTCGCGGGCCGCGTCCACCGAGAAGCGCCGTTGCAGCAGGGTGCCGGCACCGCCGGTGACTGCGGCCACGCCGGCCGCAATTCCGCCGACGATGAAGAAGCCACGCCGATCCAGCGCGGTCGACTTCCGGTTGTGGCGAACGAACGCCGTCCGGACCGACTCGGCGAGCCCCCCGGGCGGCCTGGGCGCCGCGGCACCGGCGCTCGAGTCATCAGGAGCGGGCCGGCTCAACGGCGCGAGCATGGCCAGCAGCGCGACGACACCGGCCACCGCACCGACGACGGCAGGAATCGTGTCGAGCACGGTGCCGGTGGGGCGGGAGATCGCGGCCAGCGCACCGACGGCGCCGAACAGCGCTATCCCGGCCACGCCGATGCGCCGATCACGCAGCGACAGCAGGCCGAGCGCCACCGCGAAGAGCACGATCAGGCTCAGGGTTCCGACGACGAGGGCGATCTTGTCGTTCTCGCCGAAGGTGGCGATCGCGAAGTCCTTCAGGGGCCGCGGGGTGGCGTCGATGAAGGCGCTGCCCACCGCAACCACGGGCGAGGAGTTGGGCCCGATCAGCCCGGCGAGCAGCTCGGCGACCCCGAGGGACACCGCTGCGGCCAGCACACCGGCCAGCGCGGCGCGCAGCCGCAACGGCCAGCGGCTACCGGTCTGCGCCGGTCGAACCTCGGTATCGATCACGCAAGGTGTTCGCCCGTCACCAAAGCGCGGTTCACTGCCGGCCGGTCACGGTTGCGTCACGGCGGGCCGGGGTACCCGCCCGAACGCTCGAAATAGGGAGCGACGGCGCCCTGCATGAGAAACGCGACGGCGCCGACCGCGGCACCGAGCAACAGGACGGCCAGGAAGCCGCCACCGGCCAGCGCGCCCGTGCCGGCGAACACGATCACGAGCCCGGCCGCCACGAAGGCCAGCACCCGGGCCCATTGTCGGCCCCGGCGGACGTGCAGACCGGCCAGGATGAGCAATGCGCTCAGCGTGAGCAGGATCCCGGTGGCGACGGCGATGACCGTGGTCAGCTGTTCCGAGGAGACGTAGGCCACCATCTCCCGTTCCGCGGACCCCACGATGTCCTCGCGATAGATCAGGGCCAGCGCGGCATTGAAGGCAAGGATGCCGCCGAGCGCCAGCAGCAGCACGCTGGCGATATTCACCTCGCGCGGGACCGGGCCGGACCGTGGAGACGATGGGATCTGCTGCGGGAGGCCACCGTCGGTCACCGTCACCAACCTACCGGCGCGGCACAGCGAACCGGCGCATGCGGTGACCGCCCCGCCTAGGGTGTGCTCAGTCGGCGCACGCGGGCGCCCGGTCGAGGAGCGATGTCCATGAGCCAGGATCCGCACCAGTCCCCGCAGCGGCCCGATGACCAGGGGTCCAACCCGCCGCCGGGGCAGTACCCGCAGGGCGGATCGTCCTACCCGCAGGGCGGGTCCTACCCCCAGGGCGGGTCC
>JACCSC010000099.1 GCA_013813215.1 Geodermatophilaceae bacterium
GGGCGTCTACCGCTGTCGGGCCTGCGGTGCTGAGCTGTTCCGCTCGCAGACCAAGTTCGACTCGCATTGCGGGTGGCCGAGCTTCTACGAGCCGACCGAGAAGGACAACGTCATCCTGCGCGAGGACAGGTCTCTCGGCATGCGCCGGGTGGAGGCGCTGTGCGCGACCTGCCACTCGCATCTGGGCCACGTCTTCGACGACGCCCCTCAGACCCCGACCGGCGACCGGTACTGCATCAACTCGGTGAGCATCAGCCTCGAGCCGGCCCCGTAGTCAGCGCACGGCCAGCAGGTCGATCACGAAGATCAAGGTCTTGCCGGACAGGCGATGCCCGCTGCCGGCGGCGCCGTAGGCCAGCCGGGGCGGGCAGACCAGCTGCCGTCGCCCGCCGACCCGCATCCCCGGGATGCCGTCCTGCCAGGCCTGGATGAGCCCCCGCAGCGGGAACTCGATGGACTCCCCACGGTTGTACGAGGCGTCGAACTCCTGGCCCGACTCGTACTCGACGCCGACGTAGTGCACCTCGACCGTCGCGCCCGCGACTGCCTCCGGCCCTTCGCCGACGGTCAGATCGGTGACCTGCAGCTCGCTCGGCGGCGGCCCGGTGGGGGCCTCGATCTCAGGCTTGCTCGGCTTCGTCATGAGCTCCAGCCAACACCCTGAGATTTGCGCGGCCGCCATCGGGCGGGCTCAGCGGGCGCAACCGATGCATGTCTCCGCGAGCGGGAGCGCGGCCAGGCGTTCCGCGGAGATCGGTCGACCGCAGCCGGCACAGCGCCCGTAGGAACCGTCCGCGAGCCGACGCAACGCATCACGCACCGCCTGCTCCCGGACCCTCCCGCGCTGCAGCGCGGCGTCGGCCAAGGAGCGCTCGAACGCGATCGAGGTGCCCTCGACATCGTGCTCGTCGTCGCCGTTGGAGCCCTGGGCGGCCTCCACGATGCGCCGGTGATCGGCCGCCAGGTCCTGCACCGCGGCGATGGCGGCGGCGAGTTCGGCACGTAGCCGGTCGGTCACGGTGACCGGAGATCCACTCACGGCAGGCCGGCGACCAGTTCGGTGATGGACTTCCGGCGGCCGGTGTAGAACGGCACTTCCTCGCGCACGTGCCGCCGGGCACCGGAGGCCCGGAGCTCGCGCATCAGGTCGACGATCCGGTGCAGCTCGTCAGCCTCGAAGGCCAGCATCCACTCGTAGTCGCCGAGGGCGAAGGAGGCCACGGTGTTCGCCCGGACGTCGGGATAGCCGCGAGCCAGCTGCCCGTGCTCGGCCAGCAGGGCGCGCCGTTCCTCGTCGGGCAGCAGGTACCACTCGTAGGACCGGACGAACGGGTAGACGCAGACGTAGGCGCGCGCCTGCTCGTCGGCGAGGAACGCCGGCACGTGGCTCTTGTTGAACTCGGCCGGGCGGTGCAGGGCCAGTTGGGACCAGACCGGCGCGCTGACCCGTCCGAGGGCGGTACGCCGGAACCGGCCGTAGGCATCCTGCAGGTCGTCCGCCGAAGGCGCGTGCCACCAGATCATGAAGTCGGCATCGGCCCGCAGCCCGGCCAGGTCGTAGCTGCCGCGGACCACGACGTCCTTGGCCGCCAACTGCTCGAACAGACCGTCGACCTCGGCGGCTACCTGCTCGCGGCCGGTTTCGGCCAGCGGCCGAGAGTTCCGGAACACCGACCACATCGTGTAGCGGATGACCTGGTTCAACTCTCGCGCCCGCTTGCCGTCAGTCATGCCGCCATTGTCCGCGCATCTGGGCCGGACCGTTGACCCGGATCGCGTGGGCAGCGTGCCGTGCACTGCGGACGCACGCGGCGATGCCGACGCCGTCGTACGCCGCACCGCACACCGCCAACCCCGGGATACTGCTGACCGCCGCCCGGATCCGGTCGACACGAGCCACATGCCCGACGTCGTACTGCGGCAACCCCCCGCCCCACCGGGTCACCCGGGTGTCGACCGGAACCCCGGTCAGCCCGATCAGCTCACGCAGTTCCGTGCGGGCGAGAGCGACCAGATCGCCGTCGTCGCGCTGCAGGACCGCCTCCTCACCACGGCGTCCGATCGAGGCCCGGACAAAGACGAGGTCACCGCCGCCCAGGTGGGCCCACTTCTGCGAGGACAGGGTGACCGCCTTGACCGCGCCCGCCGGGGCGTCCGGTCCCGACCCGACGAGCAGCCCGCTGCCGGCCGGGAACTCCTGCACGGGGACGGCCAGCGTCACGACGGCCATGCTCGCGGTCTCGATCCCCGCCAGCTCGCTCGCCGCCGTCGGGGCCAGCCCGCGCAGCAGCCCGGCGGCCTTCCCCGGCGGTACGGCGACGACGACGGCCACGCAGTCCAGGACGGTCGGATCAGGCACCGGGCCGGCGACGATGCGGAACCCGTCGGCGGTGCGCGTGAGCGTCCGGGCCGGCAAGCCGGTCCGCACGCTCACCCCCGCCGTCGCGGCCAGCACGCCCGGCAGCCGCCCGAGCCCACCCGGGAGGGTGGCGAACACCGGGCCGTCCTGAGCCGGAGCGACGGCCCGGGCCGCGCGGGCCGCCTCGACCAGCGAGCCGGTAGTGCCCAGCTGCGACCACAGGGCCGGCATCGTCGCCTGGACCGACAAGCGATCCGCGCGCCCGGCGTACACCCCGCCGAGCAACGGCTCGACCAGCCGGTCCAGCAGTTCCGCACCGAGTCGGCTGCGGACGAGCTGCCCGACCGAGACGTCGTCGGTCACCGGTGGCCCCGGCCGCTCCGGGTCCGCCGCCACCGCCGCCCAGCCGTCGGCCGACAGCAGCCCCGAGGTCCGCAGCGCGGGCAGGTCGGCGGGGATCCCGAGCAGTGTCCCGGCCGGCACCGGGTGTCGCCGCCCGGCCACCGCGATCGAGGCGGCGGTGGTGGCGGGGTAGACCACCTCGTCGGCCAGGCCGAGCTCGGCCAGCAGGTCCAGGACGTCAGGGACACGGGCCAGCGCCGCCTCGGCCCCCACGTCCAGCGTGACGCCGGCGACCGGCGCGACCAGCAGCTTCCCCCCGATCCGGGAACTGCCCTCCAGGACGACGACCTCCGTCCCGGGCGGCGCGATACGGGCGAGGTCGTACGCCGCCGTCAACCCCGCGACGCCCGCCCCGACGACCACGATCCGCTGCACCGGCACATCGTCACCTAGCCGTGACCTCGGCCCTGGAACCGGGTGCCCGGGCCGGCCGTCGCACCATCAGTCCATCGAGGGAGAACGAGATGACCCGTTCCACGATCCGATCTCGGACCGGCCGCGCCGCCGTCCTCGCCGTGTTGGGCGCCATGCTCCTCGCCGGCTGCTCCGGCGGCGGGTCGGACAGCGGGGCCGAAAGCGCAGTAAACGGTGGCGGCGGCGGCAGTAGCGGTGACTTCGGCTCCGGCGAGGAGTCCCCAGGCGGCGATGATGGCGGTACGGCGGGCGAACCGGGCACCGCGCTGCCGCTCGGCCCGCAGACGCTGGACCGCCAGATCATCGTGACGGCCGAGATCAGAGTCCGCAGCCAGGACGTGCAGCGCGACGCCGACCGCGCGGCGCAGCAGGCCACCACGCTCGGCGGAATCGTCAGCGGCGACGTTCGCGGCGGTTCCGGCTCGCAGCAGACCGCCGACCTGGTGTTGCGGGTGCCGCCGGAGCGGGTCGACCAGCTGCTCGATGCGCTGGCCGGCTTCGGCGAGGAGGTGTCGCGCTCCGTTCGTACCGAGGACGTCACGACGGTCAAGGCCGACGTCGACTCGCGGGTGGAGAGCCTGCAGGCGAGCCTGGACCGGTTGCGCGGGCTGCTCGCCGACGCCAGCGACATCACCGACCTGGTGGCACTGGAACGCGAACTCGCCGCCCGCGAGAGCGACCTGGAGTCCCTGCAGGCGCAGCAGCGGGCGCTGGGTGACCAGATCAGCCTGGCCACGGTGAGCCTGTCCCTCGTGGCCGAGGCGCCGGAGCCGGAGGACGAGACGGCCGGGTTCCTGGGTGGGCTCGGGACTGGCTGGGACGCCTTTCTCACCGTCGGGAGCGCGCTGCTGACCGCCCTGGGCGCCAGCTTGCCGTTCCTCGTGCTCGTCGGCCTGATCGTGGGCACCGTCGGCTGGGTGTCCCGGCGGCGCCACCGGCTGGCGGACCCGCCGGCGGCCCCGGTCGGGTAGCCCAGGCCTCAGCCGACCCGCGTCGCCGAGGGTGCCCCGACGCAGAACTCGTTGCCCTCCGGATCGGCCAGCACCGTCCACCGGGTACCCCACTCGTCGTGCTCGTCGTGGGCAGTCGCCCCCAGGGCGACCAGCCGGTCGACGAGGGCGCTCAGGTCGCTTCCGGGATCCGCGGCGGAGAAATCCAGGTGCATCCGGTTCTTGGCCTGCTTCCCTTCGGGCACCTGCAGGAAGAGCCAGGCCGGACGGCGGCTGCGGGTGGCGATCCCGATGCTGGCGAAGAACGCGCTGGCGCCCTCGTCGACCGGGCGCTCCAGGGCAGCCGACCAGAAGGCGGCGAGGGTGGCGGCGTCTTCGCAGTCCAGGGTGATGTGTCGCAGGGCGATCATGACGAGGTCTCCTCGCGGTCCGGGGCGCTGTGCAGGAGCCAACCGACCTCCGTGCGCCAGGCGGCGGTCGTCGGGGTGTGGTGCGGGCCGACGAGGTAGAACTCCTGCAGGCTGCCGTCGGGCTCGACTCCCTGCGTGGCGGCCCACTCCCCCAGCAGCCCGTGCGCCGCGACCACCCCGTCGTACGGCCCCGCGTGCAGGACGACGGCCAGCCTTCCGGCCGGCAGCCGACCGGCCTCGACGCCGGGGCCGGGCACGGCACGGTCGACCGGCAGCAGCGCCTCCACCTCGACGTCGTCGGGATCCCATTGCCGGTCGGGGAAGCGCCCGCCGCCGGCGCCGCTGACGACCAGGCCGGATCGACTGACGTGTACGGTCAGAGTCCGGAAGGCCCGAGCGAACCACGTCTCGAAGTCCCGCTCGGTGGTCCGCCCCCGGACCAGGACCGCCGGGTCGGCACGCTGGTCGCGTACGTGCACCAGACCGAGGTCCAGCGACCGCGGGCCGGCCAGCAGTTCACCCACCCCGGCGATCATCTGATCGAGGTCGAGGCGCCGCTGCCGGAGTGTCTCCCGGTGCTCGCCGAGCACCTTCGAGGTGAGGCCGGGATCGCGGGACTCGACGAGTTGGCCGACCACGGCACAGGGGCAGGTCCAGGTTCCGCAGTCGGTGGATCAGCTGGGCGTCGAGGATCTGCTCACGGGCGTAGGAGCGGTACCCGGTGGTCGGGTCGACCGTGGCGGGGACCAGCAGTCTCAGCTCGTGATAGCGCCGCAGCGTGCGCACCGACAGGTGGGTCGCCCGGGAGAAGCTGCCGATCGTGAGCACGCCGAGAGCATCGGGCCTCCCCCGGGGGGAGGGTCAAGCCGCGGTGAGGTCGTGGACCAAATCGACGATGCGGGTCAGCACGTCGGGGTCGGTGTCGGGCAGCACGCCGTGGCCGAGGTTGAACACGTGCCCCCGCGCGGCCCGGCCCTCGGCCAGGATCCGCCGGACCTCCCGCTCCACGGCGTCCCAGCCGGCGAAGAGCACCGCGGGATCGAGATTGCCCTGTACGGCGCGGTGGGGGCCGATCCGGCGTACGGCCTCGTCCAGCGGCACCCGCCAATCGACGCCCACGACGTCGGCGCCCACGTCGCCCATCACATCCAGCACCTCGCCGGTCCCGACGCCGAAGTGGATGCGCGGGACGCCGAGGTCGGCCAACCCGGCCAGGACGGTGCGGGAGTGCGGCGCCACGGCCGTCAGGTAGTCCGCTCGGGACAGCGCGCCGGCCCAGGAGTCGAACAGCTGCAGCACCGACGCGCCGGCCTGCGCCTGGACCCGGAGGAAGACGAGGGTGATGTCGGCCAGCCGGTCGAGCAGGGCGTGCCACAGCTCCGGGGCGCCGTACATCATCGCCTTGGTTCGTTCGTGGTTCTTCGACGGGCCGCCCTCGATCAGGTAGGACGCCAGGGTGAACGGCGCTCCGGCGAAGCCGATGAGGGGCACGTCGCCGAGTTCGGCGACCAGCCCTGCGACCGCGGCCGCGACGAACCCGACCTGCTCGGGATGCAGCGGTCCGAGCCGGTGCACCTGCTCCAGGGTGCGGATCGGGTCGGCCACCACCGGCCCGACCCCCGGCACGATGTCGACGTCGACACCGGCGGCCCGCAGCGGTACGACGATGTCGGAGAACAGGATCGCCGCGTCGACGCCGTGTCGGCGGACCGGCTGCATGGTGATCTCCTGGACGAGGTCCGGGCGCTGGCAGGCCTCCAGCATCGGGATGCCCTGCCGCAGCGCGCGGTACTCCGGCAGGGAACGCCCCGCTTGCCGCATGAACCAGACCGGCGTGACCGGCACCGGTTCGCCCCGCGCGGCGAGGACCAGGGGCGTTGGTGTCCGCGCGACGGAGGGCAGATTCATCGGGCCGATCCTCCCACGCGGGTGATCACGCTCAGCCCCCGGCGAGCAGGATCACGCCGACGAGCGCGGTGGCCACCCCGGCCACCTGGATGCGGCGCAGCCGTTCCCGCCCGAACCGCCAGGCCAGCAGCACGGTCACCGCAGGGTAGAGCGAGGAGAGCACGGACACGACACTGAGCAGGCCGGAGGCCGAGGCCAGCACGAACAGTCCGTTGGCCCCGAGGTCACCGAGACCGACGAACGCCAACGCCGGCAGTTCCCGGACACCCAGCCGACGACCCGGCGTACGCCGCAGCGAGATGATCAGGATCGTGCCCAGCAGGCTCACCGACGACACCCGCATCATGGCCAGCGTGGGCAGCGTGTCGTCGGTCTGGGCCAGCAACAGCAGGGTCAGCCCGAAACCCAGACCGGCCAACCCGGCGAAGAGCAGCGGGCGCGGCGATGCACCGCCGCTGAGTTCCGGTCCGCTGGCCAGGACCACCCCGACCACCGCCACCGCGATACCCACGAGCTGGAGCCCACCGGGCCGCTCCCCCGCCAGCAGGCCGGCGACCACCGGGACGATCAGGCCGAGCGCGGAGATCGGCGCGACCACCCCCATCGTCCCGGCCGCGAGAGCGGCGTAGAACGCCATCACCGCCAGCCCGCCACAGGCGCCGGCGAGCAGGCCCCAGCGCACGGCATCGCCGGTGATGGCGGTTCCGGTCGCGAGGGCCGCGGCCCAGACGACGATCAGGGCGATGGCCTGCGAGCCGGCGGCGATCTGCAGCGCCGCCCGCCGCCGGGACAGCACTCCACCCACGTAGTCGGCGCTGCCCCACATGGCGCTGGAAAGCAACGCCAGCAGTGCCGCCGTCATGGTCGTGAGGTTAGGTGCTGCGGCGCGCCGTACCCTCGGCCCGCGGTCCCCGACCTACGCTGCCCGGGTGAGCACGAACGGGCAAGCGGCGACGAGCGCTCCGCACGAGTTCAGCGCGGCGGTGGCCAGCCTGGGCGCCGTACCGGTCCGTCCGGAGGTCCAGCTCGAACCCATCCGCCCCCCGGACCGACTCGCGCCCTGGTCGTATGCGCTGGGTGCGGAGGTCGTCTGCGGCGGCGAGGAGATCGCCAGCGGCCGGCTCGTCCTGCTGCACGACCCGGCCGGGCACGAGGCGTGGGACGGGACACTGCGGCTTGTCAGCTACGTCACGGCCGAACTCGACGAGGAGATGGCTGGGGATCCGTTGCTGGCCCGGGTCGGTTGGCTCTGGCTGACCGACGCGTTGGAGGCGCACCGGGCGCGGTTCACCGCGGCCGGCGGAACTGTCACGCAGACCGCCTCGACGCGGTTCGGGGACATCGCGGGTCCGGAGACGACCATCGACATCGAGCTGCGGGCGTCCTGGACGCCGCTGGACGTGGATCTGGTCCCGCACGTCCAGGCTTGGGTAGACGTCCTGTCCGCTGCGGCGGGCCTGCCGCCCCCCGGGGTCAGCGCCCTTCCGCCGGCGGGTGCGCCGGCCCGTCCGGTGCTGACCTGACCCGCCCGGCCCTACCCCTCCACCGCGGAGCGGGTCGGTGACCAGCCTGGAGCCGTCCGCCGCCCCCGAACTCACCCGGCTGCTCGTGCCGGGAGACGGTACGCCGCATCCGATCATCCACCCCGCCGAGCTGGCGAGGTACGTCGATCGGCTCGCGGCGGGCACCGGCCCAGCCGCGATCGACGCCGAGCGCGCCTCGGGCTACCGGTACTCCCAGCGGGCCTATCTCGTACAGATCCGCCGGGCCGGAGCGGGAACGGCGCTGATCGACCCGATCGAGCTGCCGGATCTGTCCTCGGTGGGCAAGGCGCTGGACGGGGTCGAGTGGGTGCTGCACGCGGCCAGTCAGGACCTGGCCTGCCTGGCCGAGGTCGGCCTTCGACCGACCACCCTGTTCGACACCGAGCTCGCGGGGCGGCTAGCCGGCTTCGAACGGGTGGGTCTCGGTGCCATCGTGGCGCGGATCCTCGGCCTGGAGCTGGAGAAAGGGCACTCGGCGGCGGACTGGAGTACCCGTCCCCTGCCGGGCGACTGGCTGACATACGCCGCACTGGACGTCGAGGTCCTCATCGAACTCCGCGACGCCTTGGACGCCGAACTTGTCGCGCAGGGCAAGCGGGAGTGGGCGGCGCAGGAGTTCGCCGCGGTCCTCGACGCACCGGCCGCGCTGACCCGGATCGACCCGTGGCGTCGGACGTCGGGGATCCACCGCCTGCGGTCACGGCAGCAGCTGGCCGCGGTCCGTGAGCTGTGGCTGGCGCGAGACCTCATCGCGCAGCGGCGAGATATCGCGCCCGGCCGGATCCTGCCCGACGCCGCCATCGTGGCGGCGGCCACGATCGACCCGAAGACCACGGCCGAGCTGCTCAAGCTCCGGGTCTTCGGCGGTCGGGCGAACCGCCGCCTCGTCGACACCTGGTTCGCCGCCCTGGACCAGGCCCGGTCACTGCCGACGGCCGAGCTGCCTCCGATCAGCCTGCCCACCGACGCACCGCCACCGGCCTCGCGATGGCAGGACCGCGAACCGGCCGCCGCGGCCCGGCTGGCCGCCGCCCGGGCAGCGCTGGCCCAGCTGTCCGCCGACGTTCGGGTCCCGGTGGAGAACCTGCTGTTGCCCGACCTGGTCCGCCGGCTGGCCTGGGCACCCCCGGTGCCGCACGACGAGGCGGCGGTCGCGGCGTTCCTGGCCGCCGGCGGCGCTCGGCCGTGGCAGATCGACCTGACCGCCGGCCTGCTCAGCGCGGCCCTCGACCTCCCGGACCCCCCGGTTACTGGTCAGTAACTTGACTAAGGTGCTGGTGTGAAAGCCGTCGCCACCGTCGTTCCCCGTCCCACCCGCACGCTGCGCGAGGTCGTCTTCGTCGACGGCGTACGCACGCCGTTCGGCAAGGCCGGACCCAAGGGCCTGTACGCCGAGACCCGGGCCGACGACCTCATCGTCCGCGTCATCCGCGAACTGCTGCGTCGGCACCCGGAACTTCCCCCCGAGCGGATCGACGAGGTGGCCATCGCCGCGACCACCCAGATCGGTGACCAGGGCCTGACCATCGGCCGGACCGCCGCCCTGCTGGCCGGTCTGCCCACCTCCGTACCCGGGTTCGCCATCGACCGGATGTGCGCCGGCGCGATGACCGCGGTGACGACGGTCGGCAGCGGGATCGCGTTCGGGGCGTACGACGTCGCGATCGCCGGGGGCGTCGAACACATGGGTCGCCACCCGATGGGCGAGGGCGTCGATCCCAACCCGCGCTTCCTGTCCGAAAAGCTCGTCGACACCTCCGCGCTCGTTATGGGACAGACCGCGGAGAACTTGCACGACCGCTTCCCGGAGATCACCAAGCAGCGTGCGGACGCCTTCGCCGCGGCGAGCCAGGCGAAGTACGCCGCCGCGCTCGCCGCCGGCCATATCGACGCCGACCTGGTCTCGATGGCCACCCGCTCGACCGAACACGGTTACGGCCTGGCCACCGCCGACGAGCCGCCGCGACCGGGCACCACGGTGCAGGACCTGGCCGCCCTCAAGACGCCATTCCGCCCGCACGGCCGGATCACCGCCGGCAACGCCGCCGGGCTGAACGACGGCGCGACCGGGTGTCTGCTCGCGGCCGAGGAGGTCGCCGAGCAACTCGGCCTGCCGCGCGCGATGCGGCTGGTCGGCTACGGCTTCGTCGGCGTCGAGCCGGAGGTGATGGGGGTAGGACCCGTCCCGTCGACGGAGAAGGCGCTGCGCACGACCGGCCTGTCCATCGAGGACATCGGCCTGTTCGAACTCAACGAGGCCTTCGCCGTCCAGGTGCTCGCCGTTCTCGACCACTTCGGGCTGGCCGACGACGACCCGCGGGTCAACCCGTGGGGCGGGGCGATCGCCGTCGGGCATCCGCTGGCCAGCTCCGGCGTACGGCTGATGACGCAGCTGGCCCGGCACTTCGCCGCGCGTCCGGACGTCCGGTACGGGCTGACCGCCATGTGCATCGGCTTCGGCATGGGCGGCTCGGTGATCTGGGAGAACCCGGCGTACGACGGGAGCATCCGGTGACCACCGCGCACGAGGAGGTCGTCACCCACGCCCACGTCAGGTACGTCGACGTGCGGGGGCTGGACGGCCCGGTCGCCCTGATCACTCTCGACAACGGGCTGGACCACACCCGGCCCTCGACCTTCGGCCTGGCCGGCCTCCAGGAGCTGGAAGGGGCGATGGACGAGATCGCGGCCCACGAACCGGCGGTCCGCGCCATCGCGGTGACCGGCAAGCCGTTCATCTTCGCCGTTGGCGCCGACCTCTCCGGCGTACCGCTGATCACCGATCGCGAACAGGCTCTGGAGATCGGCCGGCTCGGCCACCGGGTGTTCCGCCGTTTCATGGACTCACCGGTCCCGACGTTCGCCTTTGTCAACGGCGCGGCGCTCGGCGGTGGACTGGAACTGGCGCTGCACTGCCACTTCCGGACCGTGTCCGCCGGGGTGGGAGCGATCGCCCTGCCCGAGTGCTTCCTCGGCCTCGTCCCCGGCTGGGGCGGGACGCAGCTGCTGGCGAACCTCGTGGGCGCGGACAAGGCGATCACCGTCGTCCTGGAGAACGCGCTGAACCAGAACCGGATGCTCGAGGCAAAGCAGGCCCTCGACCTGGGCTTGGCCGACGTGCTGCTGGAGCCGGCCGATTTCCTCGAGGAGTCGCTGCGCTGGCTGGCCGGTGTCGTCGACGGCGCGGTCCTGGTCGAGCGGCCCGCAATCGCCCGAGGCGAGGCCTGGCAGGCGGCGCTGGCCCGGGGCCGGGCCTTCGTCGACGCCAAGACGAACGGGCACGCACCGGCGCCGTACCGCGCGCTGGACCTGCTGGCGCAGGCCGAGACCGGATCCGGCGCCGACGCGTTCACCAGCGGTACGACGGCCGAGGACGAGGCTTTGGCCGACCTCCTGATGAGCGACGAACTGCGCGCCGGGCTGTACGCCTTCGACCTGGTGCAGAAGCGGGCCAAGCGACCGGTGGGGGCGCCCTCGCCGGGTCTCGCGCGGCCCGTCACCTCCGTCGGCGTCGTCGGCGCGGGCCTGATGGCCAGCCAGCTGGCCCTGCTGTTCGCCCAGCGGCTCGAGGTTCCAGTCGTGCTCACCGATGTGGACCAGGCTCGCGTGGACAAGGGCGTCGGCTACGTGCACGCCGAGGTGGACAAGCTGCTGCAGCGGCGGCGGGTCTCTCCGGACCGGGCCAACCGGCTGAAGGCACTGGTCACCGGATCGCTGTCCAAGCAGGCCTTTGCCGGCGCCGACTTCGTGATCGAGGCCGTCTTCGAGGACCTGAGCCTCAAGCAGCAGGTCTTCGCCGAGGTGGAGGCCGTCATCTCAGCCGAGTGCCTGCTGGCCACGAACACGTCGTCCCTGTCGGTGACCGAGATGGCTACCGGGTTGGAACACCCCGAGCGCGTCGTCGGGTTCCACTTCTTCAACCCGGTCGCGGTGTTGCCGCTGCTGGAAGTGGTGCGGGGGGCGGCCACCGACGACGCCACGCTGGCCACCGCGTTCGCCGTCGGGAAGACGCTGCGCAAGTCCTGCGTGCTGGTCAAGGACGCGCCGGCGTTCGTGTTCAACCGGCTGGTGACCCGCGCCCTCGGTGAGGTGATCGGGGCGATCGACGACGGTACGCCGTTCGCGGTCGCCGACCGGGCGGTCGCCGAACTCGGCATGCCGATGTCGCCGCTGCTGCTGCTCCAGCTCGTCGGGCCCGCGGTCGCGCTGCACACGGCGCGGTCACTGCACGAGGCCTTCCCCGGCCGCTTCGGGGTGTCGTCCGGCTTCGCCGCCATGGTCGAGGCGGGCAAGGGCGCGGTGATGACCTTCGGCCCCGACGGCAAGCCGGCGGTCGATCCCGATGTGGCGGCGCTGTGGCCGCAGGGCTCCACGCCGCTGACCGAAGCCGAGGTGCTGGACCGGGCCCGGCGGGCACTGGCCGAGGAGATCCGGCTGCTGCTCGACGACGGCGTGGTCGCGGCGCCGCAGGACGTCGACCTGTGTCTGATCCTCGGTGGCGGTTGGGCGTTCTGGAACGGCGGCATCACGCCGTACCTGGACCGCACGGGCGTCTCCGAAGCCGTCACCGGCCGGCGCTTCCTCGATCCCGGCGTGGCCAGTTTGCCCTGAGCCGCCGGCTGCACCGCCGAGGCGTTTCAGCTGAAACTCTCTCGACCTCAGGTCGAGGCTTGTCGGGGCCCGGGGGTCCTCAGCGGCGGGGCTGATCTGTTCCTTCGCCGCGGCTGAGACATCCGCTCCCGGACGGTGCGCAGGGACGATGAGCACCGGGCTCCTCGACTTCGGCTGAGACCGTTCAGGGCAAACGTCGCAACGTAAGGCGTTTCGTCGACCGCTCGGGGGTGGCAGATCGGGCTCCCACAAGGCGATCCCTCAGCGAGAGTCGCGACCCCGGTT
>JACCSC010000108.1 GCA_013813215.1 Geodermatophilaceae bacterium
GGCCATGAGTGAGCTGGCCTCGCTGATCGGCGAGGATCTGCGCAGCATCCCCGGGCCGGCGCTGCAGGCCGCGCTGGACCTCGCGGCCGCCCAGCCCGAGCAATCCCCGCGGGCCAACCTCGACGCCAGCCTCGCCGCGCTCGCCGCCGGCGAGCCGAAGCGGGCCCTGCTGCTCCTGGCCCGATCGCCGCACCCGCCTCGGATCGCGGCCGCGGTCACCGCCTGGGCGCGACAGCTCGACCGCAACTGGTACCCCGGTGGCGTCGGCGCCGAGGTGGGGCTCGACTCCGCCGACGCGTTCGTCCGGCCACAGCCCGGCGAACCGCTCACCGAGCTGCTGGAGCAGGTCGTCAACAACGGGCCGACCGGACTGATCACCCCGCGCACGCTGCTGGAGTTCTCCGTGCGCACCGGCCAGGCGCAGGGGGTCAACGACGCGCTCGGCGACGCCTGGCGCAAGCTCGAGGGCCTCGCCGGCCTGGCCCAGCGGCACGCGCTGGCTCCGGTCGGACTCTGGACGATGCTCGCCTGGGCGGACCTGTCGCGGCGCGCCGATCTGCCGCAGGCCGGCGACCTGCTGGCTGGCGCGCGGCAGCAGATCGTGGCGGCCGGAGACGGTGGCCTGCTCGCGCTCTCCCACCTCATCGAGGGCGACTGGTACGCCGCCCCTGGCAATTCGCCGGAGTCGCTCGGCTGGGACCTCGCGCCGCAGCACAGCCCCACTCGGCTGCCGCCGGGCGACCTGGACCGGGCCGCGGCCGGCTACGCGCAGGCTGAGTCGGCGCTCGGCCGGCGCGACCTGCCGCGACTGCGCGGGGCGCTGGCTCTGCGCCACGCCGCGCTGGCCCGCGGCCACGACGACCCCGACGTGCGCCGCCGGCATCTCGCGGCCGCCGCCGAGGCGTACCTGATCGCGGGGGACGGCGCCGGCATCCAGCTCGTGGTGGCACACCAGCTGGTCGCCGACATCGACGAGGGTCGCCTCGGCCAGCTCGCTCTCGACCTGGGCGCCGGCTGGACCCGTCCGGTCCACGGTCCCGTCGCAGACCTGCTGGACTGGGCCGAAGGCGCCGGCAGCACGAGCTGGTGTGTCGGCCTGGGCCGCCTGCTCGAACGCTGTGCGGAGTCCTGGCGGGCCCGCGGTAGCAACGCCCGAGCCCGGATCGCCTACCTCGCCGCGCTCTGGCTCATCTCGCTGGCCCCCGAGGTGCCCGCCCACACCCTGGTCACCGCCATCGCGTACGCCGACTCCCGCAGCAACCTCTCGACCCAGGCGCTGCTCCGGCTCGAGCGCACGTTCGGACCGCTGCTCGCGGACACCACCGTGACCGAGCCGTTCGCGTTCACGCAGAAACTCGAGGCCGCTCAGGTCTACCTGGGGGCGCTGCGCGATCGGGCCCGCGGACCGGCGGCCGACCAGGCCGCCGACCGGATGGCCCAGCTACGAAGCGAGCTCGCGGCAGCGGTTGACACGATGACGGCCGTGGTGCCGGCGATCGACGTACCGATCCCGAGATCCATGGCCGAGCTGGCGGCCGCTCGCGACGCCATGCTCGGGGACGGTTCGCTGGAGGCGCAGGCCCAGGCCGCGAACCGGGCCGTCGGGCTGATGCTGCACATGCAGTTGCAGGGTGCGCGGGAGACCATGGCCACGCTCGCCGTGCTGGCGCCGCTCACGCACGCCGAGCATGCGCAGCGACTCGGCCTCGTCGCGGACGCGGAGGGCTGGTTCGCCCAGGCCGTCGACGCGGCCCGGCTCCCGGGCGTACCGAGCTACCTGCTCCCGCTCGTCCTGCTGGCCACGCAGCGACGCGACGAGGCACAGGTCGAACTCGTGCGCGCCGAGCAGGCCGGGACGTTGCCCGACGAGTTCCTGGCCATGCTCGCGCTGCGGGCCCACGATCACCGGCGGGCGGCCGCCGCCATCGCGCGGCGGGACGCGGTGCTGCCTGCGTCCAAGGCCTGGAGCGACCAGTTGGTGCGGGCGGAGGTGTTCCTCGGGGTAGGCGACGTCGATGCCGGCCGGGCGGCGGCCGGCGCGGCCATCGCGGCGTTCGAGGACTCCGCGCGGCTGCTGCTGCGCGACCCCGAACGCTTGGCCGCGTGCGACCGGCCGGACGTCGCGGCGATGTACGCCACCCTTGCCAAGTGCCACCCCGACGATCCTGAGGCGTCGCTCGAGATCGCCGAGCTGGCCCGGTCCCTGTCCTATGACACCACGGGGACGGTGGCCGAGCACGGTGTCTGGCGGGCATGGCAGCGCAGCGCCGCGGAGTACGCCGCCCGCGCGAACCGGCTGCTCGCCTCCTTGCCCGCGAGCCCTCCCGAGGGGCAGCAGGAGGGCTTCGCGGCCCTGGACCTGGCCGAGAGCGCCCTGTCCGACATCGAGCGCAGGCTGGATGCCGCGGACCCCGGTGTCCTGCTGCGCCGGTCGACGCGGGGCGCCCAGCCGACGGCAGCGGACCTCCGCCGCCGGCTGCCCGAGGGCACGCTGCTGTTGGAGTACCTGGCGGTCGGCGATGACCTGCTCGCCTGGGCCGTGACCCGCGACGGCGTCCGCTCCGACCGGCAGCAGCTCCCCACCCGCGAGCTGGCCGCGATGGTGCGGGACCTTCACCGCAGCTGCGCCGAGGGCCGCGCGCGGGAGACCCACCTCGCGGCCCTGCTCCTGGCGCCGCACGCCGACCTGCTGCGGGCCTGCGACCGGGTGGTGGTGGTGCCGTTCGGGCCCTTGACCATGGTGCCGTTCCACGCCCTGCGTTTCGACGACGCGCCGCTGGGGCTGAGCCACGTCGTGTCCTACGCCCCGCGGGCGGCGCACCTGGCCGAGGACCGGCCGCCCGACAGCCCGGTAACCCTGCGCCGCTCGCTCGTCGTGGGTGACCCGGCTTTCGAGACCGCCGCGCATCCCACGCTGGTCGAGCTGCCCGGCGCCAGGGTGGAGGCGGTGGCCGTCGGAGCCGCGCTGGGCGCCCCGGCCGACGACGTCCTGGTCGGTGCCGCGGCGACCGAGGCCGCCGTCGGCGCCCGGCTCGAGGACTGCGACGTGCTGCATCTGTCGACTCACGGCCGGCTGGACGAGCTCGCGCCGTTCGCGTCGTCGCTGGTGCTGGCCGGCCGCGACGAGCTGACGGTGGCCGACATCGCCGGCCTGCGGTTCGGCACCGACCTGGCCGTGCTGTCCGGCTGCGACACCGGCCGCGGCGCCGCGACCCTGGGCGGCGACCTGATCGGCCTGACCCGCTCTCTGCTGCGCAGCGGGGTGCGCCGCACGGTGGTGTCGTTGTGGCCGGTCGACGACGACGTCGCGCCGGTGCTGATGCAGGCGTTCTACACCAGCCTGGCCGCCGGCCTTCCCTGCGCCCACGCGCTCGCGGACGCACAGCGGCAGGTCGCCGGCATGACCCGCGCGGACCTGCGGGCGGCGTACGAGGCCCTCGGCGGCACTCCGGAGGGCTACAGTGCCGCCCGCCGCCGGGGCGCGCGTCGCGGCCCCGTCGGGCTCGAACTCGACGCGGAGCTGCGTGACGACGAGGAAGTCCCGGAGCCGCTCGGCGGTGACGCGGAGCGGTATTGGGCGCCGTTCGTCCTCGTCGGGTAACTCAGCCGGCCCGCAACCGGCCGACGGCGGCCACCACGTCCACCAGGCCGTGGCCCTTGTCGAAGGAGGTCACCCCGCCGCGGGCGGCGTCGGTCTCGTACGCCGCGCCGTCGGCGTACTGGTACGCCGTCTGCACCAAGGCGTCCTCGACGTCCGCGGGGGTCGCCGCGGGGTCCGCCTGCAGCAGGGTGGCGACGATGCCGGCGATGTGCGGTGCGGCCATCGACGTGCCGGAGATGGTGTTGAACGTCCCGATGTCCTTGCGGCCCGGCCCGTTCTCCGGCATCAGCCCGCTGGAGCAGATCACCAGGTACGGCCGGCAGGAGGACTCGATCTCCTCACCCGGCGCGGACAGGTCAGGGTAGGTCGACTGCGCGCCGGCCTGCCCACGCGAGGAGTAGTCCGAGACGACGCCGTCGCGGGTGCCGGTGTTCTGGTCGAAGTACGAGGCCACCGAGACGATGCCGCCGGTCGGGTCCTGGCCCGGCGGGTTGGTCAGGCTGGTCGAGCCGTCGCCGCCGTCGTTGCCGGCCGCCCACACCGTGAGCACCCCCTCGGCAGCCAGTGCGCGCTGCAGCTTGACCGTGGCCGAGTTCTCGTTGAACTGGCCGCCGCCCACGGGCCCGTAGGAGTTGTTGGTGACCTTGATCGGCGGGCACAGCGTCAGGTTCAGCCGGCTGCCACAGGGGTCGGCGTGGTGTTCCAGCACCCAGTTCAGGGCGCTGTCCGCGCCGTAGATCGACAGGGCCTGGCCCACCGACAGCCCGATCAGCATGGCGCCGGGGGCGCTGCCCTGCAGCTGTCGACCATTGGTGAGAGTGACGTCCCGACCGGCGACGATCCCGGCGACGTGCGTGCCGTGTCCGCCGGCGGACAGTGTGTCGGTGTCGTTGCCGAGGTTCGTGACGTCGACGAAGCAGCGGTCGTTGATCTTGTTCCGTGCCGTCGTGACGACACAGACGCCTTTGAGGTTGGCGCGCACGGCGCTCGGCGCGGCGGGAACGCGGAAGAACGGGTGCTTGCCGTCGATCCCCGAGTCGATGACCGCGACGGAGATCCCCCGGCCGTCCAGCGGCTGGCCGGACCCGTCGACCAGCGTCGCACGGGCCTCCTCGCCGCGGGTGGCCACCGTCGAGGTCTCCAGCGTGAACGCGATCGGCTCGTCGGCCTCGACGTACGTCACCCCGGGCCGGGTCCGGACGTTCTCGACCTGCGCCGCCGTACCGCGGGCGATCGCCACGCCGATCCGGTCCCACGTGCTGACCAGCACCAGGCCCGAGGCGCTCACCGCCTGCTTCGCGGCGGCCACGTCGTCGGCGTGCACGAAGACCGGCAGCAGGTCCGCCGTACCGGCCTCGAGCTGCGCGGCCAGGTACGCCGAAACGGGCGCCTGGCTCGCGGCGCTGGTCGCGGGGATCGCCAGCGGGGCCACGGCCAGCGCCAGGGCGGCGGCGAAGGTGACGGCACTACGGCCGAGTCGGGTCATGGGGTCTCCTCGCGGGCAGGGCGTGAAGACGCGAGGGGGCCTCGCGTGCCGGAAACGGTACTGCGTTCCGGCGCGGCTAGGGTCGGATTCGGCAGACACCGAAGGGAGCCGGATGACCTCGGACGGCGGGGCCTTCGACACCGTGCTGGTCGTGGACTTCGGCGCGCAGTACGCGCAGCTGATCGCCCGGCGGGTCCGCGAGGCCCGGGTGCACAGCGAGATCGTGCCGTCCGACGCCACCGTCGAGGAGCTTCTCGAGCGCGAGCCGCGGGCGATCATCCTGTCCGGTGGGCCGTCCTCGGTGTACGCCGACGGCGCTCCACAGGCGCCCAAGGGCATCTTCGAGGCCGGCGTCCCGGTGCTCGGCATCTGCTACGGCTTCCAGCTCATGGCCCAGTCCCTCGGCGGCGAGGTCGCGCGGACCGGCCGCTCGGAGTACGGCGGCACGCCGCTGACCGTCACCACGCCGGGGTTGCTGCTCGACGGGCTGCCGGTCCAGCAGTCGGTGTGGATGTCCCACGGTGACGCCTGCGTCGCCGCTCCGCCCGGGTTCGCGGTCACCGCGACCAGCCACGGCGCGCCGGTCGCCGCCTTCGAGGATGCTTCCCGTGGTTTCGCCGGGGTGCAGTTCCACCCGGAGGTGCGGCACACCGCGCACGGCCAGCAGGTGTTACGGCACTTCCTCTTCGACCTCGCGGGCTGTTCGCCGACCTGGACGACTTCGAACGTCGTCGAGGACCAGGTGGCCCGGATCCGCGCGCAGGTCGGCCAGCGGCGGGTGCTCTGCGCGTTGTCCGGCGGGGTGGACTCCGCGGTGGCCGCCGCGCTCGTGCACGAGGCGGTCGGTGACCAGCTCACCTGCGTCTACGTCGACCACGGGCTGATGCGCACGGGTGAGACCGAGCAGGTCTCTCGCGACTACGTCGCCGCCACCGGAGTACAGCTCGTGGTGGTCGACGCCGAGGACCGGTTCCTGAGGGCGCTGTCCGGGGTGGTCGACCCCGAGGACAAACGCAAGATCATCGGCCGCGAGTTCATCCGGGTCTTCGAGCAGGCCGCCCGCGACGTGGTCGGCGACGCGGCGGCGCACGGGGAGTCCGTGGACTTCCTGGTGCAGGGGACGCTGTACCCCGATGTCGTGGAATCCGGCGGCGGGACCGGTACGGCGAACATCAAGTCGCACCACAACGTGGGTGGGCTGCCCGACGACCTGACGTTCTCCCTCGTCGAGCCG
>JACCSC010000131.1 GCA_013813215.1 Geodermatophilaceae bacterium
AGCCGGTCGGCGTGGTGGCCCACGACCAGGATCCGCCGGGCCCCCAGCCGGCGAGCGGCCAGGACCGCACACAGTCCGACCGCACCGTCACCCACGATCGCCACGGTCGAGCGGAAGTTCACCCCCGCCGAGACCGCTGCGTGGTGGCCGGTGGACAGGATGTCGCACAGCGGCAGGATGCGGGTCTCCGAGCCGTGCAGCGATCCCGGGACGACGACCAGCGTGCCGTCGGCGTGGGGGACACGGACGGCCTCGCCCTGGCCGCCGTCGTGGCCCGGTCCGGAGAAGAAGCCGCCGTCCACGCACGAGCTGGTCAGCCCGCGCAGGCAGAACTCGCAGTGCCCGCAGGACCAGCTGAACGGCGCGAGGACCAGGTCGCCGCGGCGTACGGTCCGCACCTCGGCGCCGACGTCCTCGACCACCCCCACGAACTCGTGGCCGATCCGGGCGCCGGGCTCGCGTTGGCCGTAGCCGCGGTAGGCCCACAGGTCCGAGCCGCCGATGCTGGCCGCGGTCACCCGGACCAGCGCGTCGGTGTCCAGTTCGAGCCCGGCGTCGGGAACCTGCTCGACACGGACGTTGCCAGGCCCCTCGAAGACCGCCGCGCGCAATGGAACTCCTCGGGCCGGACGGGATCCCATGACGTGCAGCGGGACGCCCAACGACCCTAGCCCGGGCCGCTCAGCGGAGGTTCGGCCCCTCGGCCCGCAGCTTGTCGACGTCGGTCATCGCCTGCTTGAGGTCGGCCAGCCACTGCTCGGCATGCTCGCCGACCAGCCGCACCGACCAGGCCAGCGCCTCGGAGCGGCTGCGCGCCACCCCGGACTCGACCAGGGTGTCGAGCACCTGCCGCTCGGCCTGCCGCAGCCGGGTCATGACCGGGACCGCCTGGGTCGTGAATATGCCGCGGCTCCCACCGCAGCTCGCGCCCCAGGACACCGTCCGGCCGTAGCGGTGCTCGGCCTGCTGGGCGATCAGGATCCGCTCCTCGCGGGTTTCCTCCCGGAACCGGTCGATCCGCCCGGCCTCGGCCGCAGCCAACGCCGTCTCGTCCCCGTCGACCTCGACCGGCGGCAGCGTACCGACCACCAAAATCTCGTCGCGGTCGATCGTGATCTCGGCCGGCCCGGTGAACCAGCCCTCCGGCAGCCGACCGGCGAACCAGCCGGGTGCGTCCTCCGCCGAGAGGACCTCGGCCTGTTGCCATCCGCGGCGTCCGCCGCGTCCTTGATGTCCGCGCATCATGCATCCTCCTTGACGTTGTGTCTCCGAGGATGATGATTACACAGTTACGCCGTTACAGGTGCCCCCAGCGTTCCGCCGTCGGTGAACGTGGTCCGCAGCCGGCCGCGCAGTTCGGCGAGGTCGGTGATCGGCCGCTCGCAGACGAAGCCCCGGCAGACGTACGCTGCCGCCTGCCCGCCCACCGCCGTCCGGCCGGCGAGCAGCGGCACTCCCGGCGCATCGGGCGAGCCGACCACGACCACGGCGCCGGGTGACGTCGTACGCCGGGCCACCGCGGCCAGGTCCGCAAGGTCCGGGCCGGAGACGGCGACCTCGAGCGGGCCGGCCAGCAGGGCCTCGCCCACCGCCGCCGCCCAACCGGCGGCCCGCGGGGCCCGGCCGAGCAGCCCGCCGTACGTCGACAACGCTTGCTCGGCGATCTCCCGGTGCTCCGCCGAAGCGGTCAAGGCCGCGAAGGTCAGGAACGCCCCCGCCGCGGCGGCGGCTCCGGCCGGGACCGGGCCGTCGGTGGGGTCCTGCGGGCGGCGCAGCAGCGCCTCGGCGTCGTCCGCAGTGTCGTAGAAGCCACCGTCGGGAACGGCGAAGTGCTCCCGTACGACGTCGAGCAACGTCCGGGCGGCCTCCAGCCAGCGGGGTGAGCCGTCGGTCTGGTGCAGGACCAGCAGCCCGTGCGCGAGGTCGGCGTAGTCCTCCAGGACGCCTGCATGCGCGCCGACCGCGCCGTCCCTGGAGGTCCGCCGCAGCCGGCCCTCGACCAGGTGCAGCCGCAGCAGCAGATCGGCGGCGGCGACCGCGGCGGCGGCGTACGACGGTTCCTCCAGGAGCCCCCCGGCCTCGGCCAGCGCGGCGATCGCCAAGCCGTTCCAGGCGGTGACCACCTTGTCGTCGCGACCCGGCTGGAGCCGCTGGACCCGAGCCGCCAGCAGACGGGACCGCACCGAGTGCCACCGCTGGGGGTCGGCTGGATCGGCGAGGAGCTGCAGGACGGAGCTGCCGTGCTCGAAGGTCCCCGTCTCCGTCACCTCCAGCAGGGCGGCGGCGTACGCCCCGTCGCTGTCGCCCAGCGCCGCGCGCAGCTGCTCCGGCGTCCAGGCGTACGTCAGTCCCTCCACCCCGTCGGTGTCGGCGTCCAGCGCCGAGGCGAAGCCACCCTCCGGCGTACGGAGGTCAGCGAGCAGGAAGTCGGCGGTCTCGGCGGCGATCCGGCGGGCCAGCGGCGAGCCGGTCTCCCGCCACAGATGCAGGTACGCCGACAGCAACAACGCGTTGTCGTACAGCATCTTCTCGAAGTGCGGCACCACCCACTGCCCGTCGACGGAGTAGCGCGCGAAGCCGCCGGCCAGCTGGTCGTACAGGCCACCGCGGGCCATCCGCTCGCAGGTGTGCTCGACCATCCGCAGTGCGGCCGCGTCGCCCGTGCGGGCACGATGCCGGAGTAGGAACTCCAGGACCATCGACGGCGGGAACTTCGGCCCGCCCGCCTCGAACCCCCCCGCCTGATCGTCGTACGTCCGGCCGAGCACGGCCGCCGCGCGGTCGAGCAGCTCGGCGTCCAGCGGTGCCGGCTCGCCGTACGAGCGCGGCGTCGACAGCTGCTCGACCACGCGGCGGCCGGCCGTGCGGACCTCGTCGCGGCGCTCCCGCCAGGCCGCCGACACCGCGTCGAGCACCATGCCGAAGGACGGCATCCCGTGCCGCGGCGCGTTCGGGAAGTAGGTGCCGCAGTAGACCGGCTCCGCGTCGGGGGTGAGGAAGGCGGTCATCGGCCAGCCGCCGTGGCCGGTCATCGCCTGGGTGGCCTCCATGTAGATCGCGTCGACGTCCGGCCGCTCCTCACGGTCGACCTTCACGCAGACGAACAGCTCGTTCATGACCGCCGCGGTGGCCTCGTCCTCGAAGGACTCGTGGGCCATGACGTGGCACCAGTGGCAGGCGGCGTACCCGACCGAAAGCAGCACCGGCACGTCCCGCTCATGCGCCTCGGCGAACGCCTCGGGTCCCCACTCCTGCCAGTCGACGGGGTTGTCGGCATGCTGCAGCAGGTACGGCGAGGTGCTGGCGGCCAGCCGGTTGGGCATGACCCGACGGTACGCAGGTGCTGCGTTCAGTCCAGGAACAGGCAGAACGGGTGCCCCGCGGGGTCGAAGTAGACCCGGACGCCGTCCTGAGGCTGGTAGTCCGCGAGCCGGGCGCCGGCGTCCACGGCATGTCGGCCGGCCGCCTCCAGGTCGTCGACCCAGATGTCCAGGTGCAGCATCATCCGCTGCTCGGTCCGCCGCTGGGGCCAGACCGGCGGCACGTAGTCCCCCTCGGCCTGGAAGGACAGGCCCACACCGCCGCTCGGGTTGCGGACCAGCACCCAGTCCGGCTCGGTGAGCGTCGGCTCCCAGCCCAGCAGCCGGCAGTAGAACGCCGAGAGCTCGTGCGCGTCGGCGCAGTCCAGGACGACGGTGGCGAAGGTCAACTTCGGTCGATCAGGCATGGCACCTCCTCACCTCAGAGGGCCATTCTGATCAGGCATGCAACCGGCCGAGCCGCTCGGGCGTGTTGCCGGTGTCACTGCCCACCCCGTGCTGGAGGTCGTCATGCGCCTTGCCCCCCTACTCCGCCTCGTCGCCGCCAGCGCCTTGCTGACGCCGCTGCTGCCCGGCACCGCCGCGCAGGCCGCGGCGCCCGCGCACGGCGAGGCCATCGTCTGGTCCAAACCGACCGGCCTGACGACCGACTACGAGCTGTTCATCATGCGCCCGGATGGCACGAGCAAGCGCCCGCTCACCGCCAACGGGCAGAACGACGGGTTCCCGGCGTGGTCGCCGGACGGCCGCCTCGTCGCCTTCGAGTCGAGCAGCCAGACCGACATCGACGTGTGGATCACCGACGGGCGCACCGAGCGCAACCTGACCAACGACCCCGGTCACGCCAACCGCCATCCCTCGTGGTCGCCCGACGGCACCCGCCTCGTCTTCTCGCGGCAGAACCCGTTCACCCTGGCCGGCCCGCTGTACACCGTCGGCCTCGACGGCTCGGCGCCGACTCGACTCACCAGCGCTTCGGAGTCCAACGAGCAGCCTTCCTGGTCCCCGGACGGGCAGGAGATCGCGTTTGTCAGCGACCGCAGCGGCAACCGGGACCTGTGGGCGATCCGCCCCGACGGCACCGGCCTGCGGCAGATCACCGACACCCCTGACGTGCAGGAGTTCAACCCGGATTGGTCACCGGACGGGACCCGGCTCGCCTACGACGGCTGCGGCTCGACCAGCTATCCGTGCGTGGGCAACGCGAACTACGAGATCCTGACCGCCGATCCGGACGGCACCAACGTGCGCGTGCTGACCCGGGTGGCCGGAGTCGACGCCAACCCGTCGTGGTCGCCGGACGGCAGCCGGCTCGTGTTCCGCAGCGACCGGACAGGCTTCACCCAGATCTGGACGATGAACGCCGACGGCAGCGGCCTGCTGCAGCTCACCACCGAGAACTTCCAGGGCGGCGTCGACCCGGACTGGGGCCCGGCCACCTCGTAACCGGGGCGAGGGAGGCCGGACGGCAGGATGGCGCCGTGGCGACGCGACCTCAACCGAGCCTCGCCGTCGCGGCGCCCAGCCAGGCGGCCGCGGCGGCGGCCACCCGGATGGCCGAGTTGGGCGGCGGTGCCGTCGACGCCGCGGTGGCCGCGATCCTGGTCGGAATGGTGACCGAGCCGGGCGTCGTCTCGCTGACCGCGGGTGCCTACGTCACGGTGTGGCCGGCCGGGGCAGCCGACGCCGTCGTCGTGGACGCCTACGTCGCGATGCCCGGGCTGGGCCGGGCATCGGGCGAGGTGGCGGTGCGCGAGATCAGGACCGAGTACGGCGGCGGCCTCACCATGGCCGCGGGGCACGGAACGGTCGCCGTCCCGGGCGCCCTGGCGGGCCTGGACCTCGCGGTGTCCAGGTGGGGGGCGCTGCCGTGGGCCGAGGTGGTCGCCCCGGCGTACGAAGCGGCCCGCGACGGCTTCCCGCTCGGTTCCGCGGCCGGCTACTACCTGCCCTACGTGCGCGACAGCCTGTTCGCGTGGGACCGCGAGACCGCGGCGGCGCTGCGCGGGGCGAGCGGCGAGTGGGTGCAGACCGGGGACACGATGGTCGTGCCGGATCTCGCCGACACCCTGGCGCGGATCGCCGAGCGGGGAGCGCGCGAGGTCTACACCGGTGAGGTGGCGCGGCGGCTGGTCGCGGACATGGCCGAGCGCGGTGGCTCGGTGACCGCGCAGGACCTGGCCGACTACCGGCCGGTCGTACGCCGCCCGCTGGGCGTCACCGCCGGTCGGTGGGCCCTGCGGACCAACCCGCCGCCGGCCATCGGAGGAGCGGTGCTGGCCGCCATGCTCACCCTGCTCGGGGACCGGTCGGCCGATCCGGACGCCGAGGGCGACGTCCGGTGGCTGGCCGAGGTGCAGCGCCGCGTGCTCGACATCCGGCACGGCGTCCTCGACGTCGCCGACGACCGGGAGGCCGCGGCCTACGCGCTGCTGCGTGACGTCGGCTGGCGAGAGCCGGCCGCGCCGAGCACGGTGCACGTGTCCGCTGTGGATGCCGGCGGTACCGCGTGCGCCATCACCGTCTCGTCGGGCTACGGCTCGGGCGCCACCGTGCCCGGGACAGGACTGTGGCTGAACAACTGCCTGGGCGAGCTGGAGCTGAACCGCGGCGCCCGGCTGGCTCCCGGGGAGCGGCTGCGCAGCAACATGACGCCCACCGTGGGCCGGACTCCCGACGGCGCTGCGCTGGCGATCGGCAGCCCGGGCGCGGACCGGATCACCACCGCGCTGCTGCAGGTGCTCGCGCCGTACACCCGCACCGGCGCGAGTCTGCAGGAGTCCGTCGACCGGCCGCGGCTGCACGTCCACCACGTCGAGGGCGGGGAGCCGCAGGTCGAGGCCGAGGAGGACTTCCCGCTGGCCGGGCAGCTGGTGCTGGCCGACGGCCGGTCGATGACGGTGCGGCGGCACCACCGGCACGCGATGTACTTCGGTGGGGTGGGCGCCGCGCTCCGAGCGCCGGACGGTGGGCTGAGCGCGGCCGCGGACCCGCGCCGGGCCGGGGTCGCAACGACCGGCTGACCGATCGGCTCAGCCGGTCAGCGGGTGACAGGTGACCTCCACACCGGTCGGGACGGCCAGCCGGGCCGATGGGACCGGGTCGATCCGCA
>JACCSC010000137.1 GCA_013813215.1 Geodermatophilaceae bacterium
GATGACGGGTGCTGACGGCTCCGTTGCCCGAGCGTTGCCACACGGCAGACTCATCCGTGGCACGGAGGGTGCGCGCTACCGATGCACTGGCTCGCGACCCTCTGGGTCTGCGAACTTCGTTTGGCAGTTATCGCACTGCCACCAAGGGTCCGGCGTGTCTATGCCGCTTGCTGACACGTCCTGGAGTCGGCCGTCCGTGCACTCGGGGCAGATCCCGTCCTGTCCTGCGCTCATGACCGCGAATTCTCGGTGCTGGCGGCACCACCCCGGTAGTCGCCCCGTCCCGGCGCCGAGGTGGTGGGAGAGCTGCTGGGCGAGCCAGCGTTCGATGCCTTGGGTGGGCACGGCGATCAGGTCGGGGACGAACGGGTCGTCGGGTGGCTCGGCCAGGACCGCGGCGAGGCCGGCGACGAGGGCGTGACCGGACTCCGCGCGGTGCACGTACATCCGCGCCTTCGTCCCGCTCGTCACAACCCGCTCTCGTGTTCGGTACGCCCGTTCGTCCGGGCCCTGAGGGAGTGTCCCAGCAGGGTCGGACGGTCTCAATTCAACGGTGACCGAGGGCTCGGTCATCGAGCGGTGGCCGGAGATTGGGTTCGAGCTGCCGCAGGAGGGTTCGTGACGGGGCAGAGTGATGTAACACCACATAGTCGTTGGACTCGCGCAATTCGGTGATCAGCTGTCGCATGTGGGCCGAACCCGTGTGGTGAAGTCGAACACGTTGTCGGCCGCTCTGTTGTCCGAAGTCGGTCGTCGGGTCGAGGGTAGCCGTGGTAGGGCCGCCGCTTGCGGCGAGCCACGCCAGCCGTGCCGATCCACGACGTCCAGGGCGCCGCCCACATGTCGCCGTTCGTCGGACAGGTCGTGACCCTCGCGCCGGCGATCGTGACCGGAGTGCGTAGCAATGGCTATTACATCCAGGACCCGTCACCGGACGCCAACGACGCGACCAGCGAAGGCATCCTCGTCTTCACCAGCATCTGCCGATGACCAACACCGATCAGACTGGGGTAGGCAGGTCAGGCTGGACCGGGGTGAAGCCGCCGCCGTCATTGGGGATGAAGGGGTGTACCGCCACGACCGCGTCCAGGTTGATCTCGCCATAGATGTGCGGGAACCACGGCCCGGACGGGTCCTCGTCGATGCCCGGCTCCCACGTGGCCAGTACTGACAGGCGAGCCGGATCGATCTGCAGCAGCACCACATCGGTGCGTGCGTTGTAGAGCCGATTGGCCGGCAGGTGAACGGTCCCCGGATCCGAGCAGTGCACGAATCCGTTCCGCTGCAGCGCCTCCGCCACGTAGACGCCGGCGACCCGGGCCTGCTGCCATTCCTCGTCGGTGCAGATGTGAAAGAGCATCCGGCCATCATCCCGCACATCGACTGGTCAGCTGAGGTGGTGCACCTCCTGCAGCCCGTACACCGGGGTGGGGATTCCGACCTGGCGGGCCTTGAGTTGCAGCGCGAGGTAGAGCGAATAGTGCCTCGACTGGTGCAGGTTGCCGCCGTGGAACCACAGCGCCTCCTGCTGGGTCGGCTTCCACATGTTGCGCTGCTCGCCCTCCCAGGGCCCGGGGTCCTTGGTCGTATCCGAGCCGAGCCCCCAGATCTTGCCGACCTTCTCGGCGACTTCCTGGCTGATCAGCTCCGCGGCCCAACCGTTCATCGGGCCGTAGCCGGTGGCGTAGACGACCAGATCCGCGGGCAACGTCGTTCCGTCTTCCAGGACGACGGCGTCCTCGGTCAGCTCGCGGACCTGCCCGTGGGCGAGCTTGATGTCGCCGCTGGCCACCAGGTCCGAGGCGCCGACGTCGATGTAGTACCCCGAGCCGCGGCGCAGGTACTTCATGAACAGTCCCGAGTCGTCGTCGCCCCAGTCCAACCGGAAGCCGGCCCGCTCCAGCCGGTCGTAGAACTCCTTGTCCCGCCGCTTGATCGCGGCGTACACCGGGATCTGGAACTCGTGCAGGATCCGGTACGGCAGCGAGGCGAAGACAAGGTCGGCCTTGCGCGTGGTGACTCCTGCCGCCAGCGCACGCTCGGAGTAGAGGTCGCCCAGGCCGATCTCCATCAGCGAGTCCGACCGCACGATGTGCGTCGGCGTGCGCTGCACCATCGTGACGTCGGCGCCGACCTCCCACAGCGCGGCGCAGATGTCGTGCGCTGAATTGTTCGACCCGATGACCACGGCCCGCTTCCCGGCGTACTGCTCGGCGCCAGGGTGCTGGGCGGAGTGGTGCTGGTCGCCGCGGAAGACGTCCTGCCCCGGCAGCTCCGGCGTGTACGGCCGGCCGGACATCCCGGTGGCCATGACCAGCTGCTTGGGCTTGAGCGTGACGTCCGCGCCGTCGCGCTCGACGACGACCGACCATTCGCCCGCCGCCTCGTTGTACGTCGCGCTCTTGCACTCGGTGGAGCTCCAGTAGTTCAGCTCCATGACCCGGGCGTACATCTCCAGCCAGTCACCGATCTTGTCCTTCGGCGAGAAGACCGGCCAGTTCTTCGGGAAGTCGATGTAGGGCAGGTGGTCGTACCAGACCGGGTCGTGCAGGGCGAGGGACTTGTACCGCTTGCGCCAGCTGTCACCGGGGCGCGCGTTGCGCTCGACGATGATGGTGGGTACGCCGAGCTGGCGCAGCCGCGCCCCCAGGGCGATGCCGCCCTGCCCGCCGCCGACGATCACGACGTCCGGCTGGGTCTGGTACCCCAGTTCCTCGGCCTCCCGCTGCCGGGCCTCGAGCCAGGTTTCCCGGTCCTTGATCGCGCCGTGCTGCACGCCCTTCGGCCGGCGCTCGCTCTGCGGCTCCTCGTGGCCCGTCAGCTCGTCCAGCGTCGTCAGCAGCGTCCAGCCACCCTCGCTGTTGAGCCGCAGCAATCCGGTGCCGCGGCCCACCGCGGTCTCGAACTCGAACCAGGCAGTGGTCACCCCGTCAGCCTCGATGGGCGCCTCGGTCGTGGCGAAGTTGCGTGGAGCCGTGTCCTGACCGCGGGCGTTCACCAGGTCGGCGACCCCGTCGCGGCCCTCGACGGTCTTGATGTTCCACGTGAAGGACACCAGGTCGCGCCAGAAGCACGTCGGGGCGAACAACTCGGCGGCGCGCCCGCCGTCACCGGCGGCGGCGGCAGCCGCGAAGTCGGCCAGCCACGTGTCCACCCGCGCCTGGGGATCGTCGGTGGCAGCGGGCGCTTCGGTGGTCTGGGTCATCAGCTCTCCTGAGGTGAAGAACGGCGGTGAACGCCAGTCAACACCGACCCGGAATGCGAGGCGACCCCGCCGCCGGCGGGTTCAGCGCCCCGCGGCGACGAGGTGGTGCAGGAGTAGCAGCTGGGTGATGGCCAGCGGCTCGCTGTGCCCGTCCGCGCCGAGCCGGCCCAGCCCGTCCGGTACCTCGCTGCTGCCGCCCATCGCGGTCCACAGTGACTTGGCCAGCACCTCGGTCTCGGCCGGATCGACGTAGCCGTGCACGTGAAGCGCGTCGACGGGCCGTCCGTCGTCGTCCCGCAGCAGCTTCAGGTGCATCGTGTAGCGGTCGGTGTTGCTCAGGATGTCGGTCAGGTCGGGGTGTCCCACGGTCGGCCGGAGTATCAGCTCGGCCGACAGCGGCGTGCCGGGCGGGTCCTCGCGCACGTCGATCGGCGCGAAGCGGACCACGATGTCGGCGTGCGCCCGCTGCGGGCGGATGAACTCCGCGGACTCCGGTTCCCGGCGGGCCAGCTCGGCCTCCACCTGATCCCGCTCGTAGCCCCGCTCGCCCGTGTCCCGGGCGATCTTCCACTCGTGGCGCAACGGCTCGGGCGGATCGAGGTACACCGACACGTCGAAACACGCGCGCGACATCCGGGTGGTCAGCGGCAGCAGCCCCTCGACGATGACGAACTCGCGGGGCTCGACCAGTTCGGGCCGGACGAGTTCGCCCGTGGAGTGGTCGTAGACCGGCTTGAGGATCGGTTGGCCGGTGGCGAGCAGCTGCAGTTGCTGCTCCATGATCGAGATGTAGTTGCAGTCGGGGTGCAGGGCGGTGAAAGGCAGCTCCTTGCGCTCGGTCCGGTCGTAGCGGTGATAGTCGTCGGCGCAGATCGAGGTGATCCGCTCGGCACCCAGCGCGGCCACGATCCCGGCGGTCAGCGTCGTCTTTCCGGCCGCGCTGTCGCCGGCGATGGCGACCATCACCGGCCGTCGCTCGCGCAGCGAGGCGCGGTGCATCCGCAGCAGTTTGTCGGGCATGGTGCCTCCTCGCCCCGGCGTTCCGTCGACGCTAGTCAGCGCAGGGCCCCGGGCCACCCCACCCGCGGGGGATTCACGGGGTGAGCGTCCCGCCTCCGGACTACGGTGCGACGCATGTCGGGGCCGCGCAGGCGGGTCGTCCTGGTCGACGACCACGAGATGGTGCGCGCCGGCCTGAAGTCGATGCTGTCCCGCTTCCCTGACGACGTCCGTGTGGTCGGGGAGGCGGCCACCGCCGCCGAGGGGTTCAGCGTCGTGACCGGTCTGCTGCCCGACGTGGTGCTCACCGACGTCCGCATCGGAGCGGACAGCGGTCTGGACCTGTGCCGCCGGCTGACCGCGGCTCAGTGCGCGTCCCGGGTGCTGTTCCTGACGGTGTACGACGACGAGCAGTACCTCTTCCAGGCGCTGCGGGCCGGAGCGGCCGGATACCTGATCAAGCGGGTGACCGGGGCCGAACTCGTCGCCCACGTGCACGCGGTCTGCTCCGGCGAGGTCGTGGTCGATCCCACCCTGGCCGGGCGCATTGCGGTGTCCGCCGCGCGAATGCAAGCCGGGGAGTTCTGGCCCGGCGCGCATCTGGGCCTGACCCAGCGGGAGAGCGAGGTGCTCGCCCTGATGGTCGCGGGGCTGTCCAATCGCGCCGTCGCCGCGCGGCTGGTTGTCGGTGAGGAGACGGTCAAGAGCCACGTCCGCGGCATCTACCGCAAGCTCGGCGTGGGGGACCGGGCCACGGCGGTGGGTACTGCGTTGCGCGAGGGCCTCTACCAGTGAGCGCCGAGGCACTTTCCGCCGCGGGGGCGCAGGGCGCAGGCCTGCTCGGTGCCGATCCGGCCGGGCTCGCCGCCGCCGTCGTGCTGCTCGCCGTCGAGCGGCAGTCGCCGATCCAGGCCGCGGCGCTGGACGCCTTGGCCGCCGGACTCGCGGACCAACTGGGCGAGGTCGGGGACCGGCTGGTCGTCATTGATCTGGGCGGCGGTTCACGTCACGTCGCCCGCTCTGGGGCCGGGGCTCACGAGCCGGGACCACCGGCGGGCGGACCTGGTGAGCTCGGTTGGGTGATGTCCCACAATCGGGCGATCCTCCTCCGAGGCACTCGTGAATCGGGCTCGATCGAGGGGAAGGTCTGCGGGAACGCGCTGCCGATCGTCGGCGCCGCCGCTCCGGTCCCGGCCGCGGGCGGCGAGGCGATCGGCACCTTGGCCGTGTACGGGCCGCCGGGGATGCACGTCGACGCGGCGGAATTGCTGGCCCTGCGGCGGATCGCCGGGCTCGCGGGCCTGCTGGTCGCCGCCGCCAACGGATCCGCCGACCAGGGGCGGTGGACCGTGCAGACGCTGGAGGCCGAGCGGGCCAGGCTGGCCGCGGACATCCACGACGGGATCGCCCAACGGTTGGTCAGCCTGACGTTCCACCTGGATGCGGCGTCCCGGGCGATCGACTCCGACCCAGCGTTCGCGGTCGAGCAGGTCGCCAAGGCGCAGGAACTGGCGCAGCTGGCCGCGGCCGAGACGCGCGCCGCCATCGGCGGTCTGCGCCCGCCCGTTCTCGACGACCTCGGCCTGCCGCTGGCCCTGCTGGGGCTGGCCCGGACGGCCGGCGCCATCGCGGTGGATACCGCCAGGGTCCGCTGCCAGCACCGGATGCCGGACGCCGTACAGACCGCGTTCTACCGGATCGCGCAAGAGGCGCTGCAGAACGTGGTCCGCCACGCCGGCGCCACCCAGGCCGTGCTCACGTTCGAGTGCTCGGAGCGCGACGTGCGGCTGACCTTGAGCGACGACGGCGTCGGGTTGGAGCCCGGATCAGCCGGTGCGCCCGGCCAGGGCGTGGGGCTGGCGGCGATGCGCCAGCGCGCAGCGTCGGTCGGCGCGGCGTTCGCGGTCCGGTCGCGGCGGGGCGCCGGTACGACGGTCGAGGTGGTGCTCACCCCGGGTCATCCAGCCGACGACGGCCTGCGCCGCGGCGACGACCAGCCGGGCATGCCGAGCAGGTAGTCCAGGAACAGCGCGGCGGTGCCCGGCAGGGCCGGCCAGTGTGCGACGTGCCATGGCCGACGCAGCGGCATGCCGGTACAGCGCACCGGGACCACCCGGCCCGCGGCCAGCTCGGTGGACACTGCGTCCTCCGAGATCAGGGTGACCCCGAGCCCGGCCACCGCACCGGCGACCACCGCGCCGTTCGATCCGAGCACGAGCCGGGGCGGGTCGGCCTCGCGGGCCTGTAGATAGGCCTCGGCGGCCACTCGGGTGCCCGATCCCTCCTCGCGTTGCAGCCATGGGGTGCGTAGGAGATCGAACGTGGCCGCCACCGACGGGGCGGCGATCACGAGCAGCCGGTTGAGACGGATCGCGCCGACGGTGACCGCAAGGTGCTCCGGTGGGCGGCCGGCGATGACCAGGTCGACCTCGTGCCCCTCCAGCCGGCGCCAGACCAGGTCGCTTCGGTCCACGTGCAGGCTGGGCCGGACGTCGGCGTATCGCCGCAGGAACCCGGCGAGTAGGCCGGGCAGGACGTGCTCGCCGGCCGTGGTCACCGCGGCCAGCCGGAGCTCGCCGCGGGTCGGGTCGGGCCGGCTGCGGACGGCGGCCAGCGCCTCCTCGGCCAGCCCCAGCATCGCGCGGGCATACCGGCTGTAGACCTGGCCCGCGTCGGTGAGGACGACACCGCGGCCCGAGCGGGCCAGCAGGTCCACACCCAGTTCGCGGGCGAGGGAGGAGATCGCGGCCGACACCGCGGACTCGGTGACTACCAGTTCTCGAGCGGCGGCCCGAACCGAGCCGGTGTCGGCCACCGCGACCAGGGCCCGCTGCCGGGCTGCGGTCACTTGCGCCCGACCAACACTTGACAGCTCACTCAAGCATTATGCCAAAGGCTTGATAGACAACACAGTATTTCCGGTCGATGCTCGGAGGGTCGAAAGGAGTCACATGACGGACCCCGCGGAACGGACCGACCGCTGGGCGGCAGGCGTGCTGCCCTACGCCGAGATGGGCTACTGGCAGCCGGACTACGAGCCCAAGCCCACCGACATCCTGGCCGCCTTCCGGATCACGCCGCAGCCCGGCGTACCGCCGGAGGAGGCGGGGGCCGCGGTGGCGGGGGAGTCCTCCACCGCGACCTGGACCGTGGTCTGGACCGACCGGCTGACCAGCCACGAGCACTACCAGGCCAAGTGCTACTCCGTGACGGCCGTGCCGGGCGTCGAGGGGCAGTACATCGCGCTGATCGCCTACGACATCGACCTGTTCGAGGAGGGGTCGATCGCGAACCTGACGTCCTCGATCATCGGCAACGTCTTCGGCTTCAAGGCGCTGCGCGCGCTGCGGCTGGAGGACATGCGGATCCCGTCGCACTACGCCAAGACGTTCCAGGGCCCGGCGCACGGGATCGTGATGGAGCGGGAGTACCTCGGCAAGTACGGGCGCCCGCTGCTCGGGGCCACCACCAAGCCGAAGCTCGGGCTGTCCGCCCGCAACTACGGGCGGGTCGTGTACGAGGCGCTGCGCGGGGGACTGGACTTCACCAAGGACGACGAGAACATCAACTCCCAGCCGTTCATGCGCTGGCGGGATCGCTTCCTGTTCTCGATGGAAGGGGTCAACCGCGCGCAAGCGGCGACCGGTGAGATCAAGGGGCACTACCTCAACGTCACCGCGGCGACCATGGAGGACATGTACGAGCGGGCCGAGTTCGCCAAGCAGCTCGGCAGCATCATCGTCATGATCGACCTGACCGTGGGCTACACCGCGATCCAGTCGATGGCCCTCTGGGCGCGCCGCAACGGCGTGCTGCTGCACCTGCACCGGGCCGGCCACGGGACGTACACCCGCCAGAAGAACCACGGCGTGAGCTTCCGGGTGATCGCCAAGTGGATGCGCCTGGCCGGCGTGGACCACATCCACGCCGGCACCGTCGTCGGCAAGCTGGAGGGCGACCCGAACATCACCCGCGGCTTCTACGACACGCTGCGCCTCAACCACGTGCCCGCGGACCCGGGCAAGGGGCTCTACTTCGACCAGGACTGGGCCTCGCTGCCGGGCTGTATGCCGGTGGCCTCCGGCGGCATCCACGCCGGCCAGATGCACCAACTGCTGGACTACCTCGGTGAGGACGTGATCCTGCAGTTCGGGGGCGGCACGATCGGTCACCCGATGGGGGTGGCGGCCGGAGCCACCGCCAACCGGGTCGCCCTGGAGGCGATGATCAAGGCGCGCAACGAGGGCCGCGAGTTCGTGGAGGAGGGCCCGGACATCCTGCGCTCGGCGGCCAAACACTGCAAGGAGCTGGAGATGGCGTTGTCCACCTGGGGAGATATCACCTACCAGTACGAATCGACCGACGTCCCCGACGTCGTCGCGACCCCCACCCCGTCCTCATGAGGGTCACCCAGGGCGCCTTCTCGTACCTGCCCGACCTGACCGACGAGGAGATCACCGCCCAGGTCCAGTACGTCCTGGACCAGGGCTGGCCGTGCGCGGTGGAGTACACCGACGACCCGCACCCCCGCAACACGTACTGGGAGATGTGGGGGCTGCCGATGTTCGACCTCACCGACGCTGCCGGCGTGCTGGCCGAGATCACCGACTGTCGTACGGCGCACCCGGGGCTGTACATCAGGCTCATCGCGTACGACGCGAGCTACGGGCGGCAGACCACCGCGCTGTCCTTCCTGGTGGCCCGCCCGGCCGTGGAACCAGGCTTCCGGCTCGACCGCGAGGAAGGCAGTGACCGGCAGATCCGCTACCGGCTGCACGCCTACTCCGCCGACCGGCCGGAAGGGGAGCGCTACCCGAGTGACCGCTGACCCGCGGCCCAGTTTCGGGATGGTGCGCCCCGGCGGGGCGGTGCCCCCCGGCGGGGCCGCGGACGCCGAGGACTCCGGCGACACGGGGGCGCCGGAACACCTGCCGTCCGACGCCACGATCGACCTCGCGGCGCAGCAACGCGAGTCGGGCGTGGTGGAGGTGCTCCAGGCGTTGGAAGCGGAGCTGATCGGCCTGGAGCCGGTCAAGACCCGGATCCAGCAGATCGCCGCGCTGCTGCTGGTCGATCGGGCCCGGCGCCGGTTCGGCCTGGACTCGCCGCGGCCGACGCTGCACATGAGCTTCACCGGGGCGCCGGGGACCGGGAAGACGACGGTGGCGCTGCGGATGGCCGAGCTGCTGCACCGGCTGGGCTACCTGCGCCGTGGCCACCTCGTGGCCGTGACCCGCGACGACCTCGTCGGGCAGTACGTCGGACACACTGCGCCCAAGACGAAGGACGTGCTCAAGCGGGCGATGGGCGGCGTGCTGTTCATCGACGAGGCCTACTACCTGTACCGCGCGGACAACGAGCGCGACTACGGCCAGGAGTCCATCGAGATCCTGCTGCAGGTGATGGAGAACCAGCGCGACGACCTCGTCGTCATCCTGGCCGGCTACCCCGACCGGATGGAGGAGTTCTTCGCCTCCAACCCGGGCATGAGTTCCCGGATCGCGCACCACATCGACTTTCCCGACTACTCCCTCGACGAGCTGGTGGAGATCGGTGAGGTCATGGTGGCCCGTGAGGGCTACGCCTTCGATCCGGCCACCGAGCCGGTGTTCCGCGACTACCTGCGCCGGCGGGCCGACCAGCCGCGGTTCGCCAACGCCCGCAGCGTCCGCAACGCGATCCTGCGCGCGAGACTCCGGCAGGCCAACCGGTTGCTCGGCCTGGACACCCCGGTCGGCCGCGACGACCTGATCCGGCTGCAGCCCGC
>JACCSC010000141.1 GCA_013813215.1 Geodermatophilaceae bacterium
GGGCAGCCCTCCGGCAATTCAACCAGTCCACTGATCGACGTCGCGCATCGCCTCGATTGGCACCGGGCGGCCGTTGGCGATGTCGGCGAACTGCAGCACGCCCCACGGGGCGCAGCACCCGGAAGATCTCGGCGAACACGGCTTGTTTGTCGGCGCACAAGTTGATCACGCCGTTGGAAATGACGACATCTGCCCACCCGGTCTCGACGGGCATTGCCTCGGCCAGCCCCTCGCGGAACTCGACGTGGGCGAAGCCAAGTAGGTCGGCGGTGGCTCGAGACTTGGCGAGCATCTCGGCCGTCATGTCGATCCCGACGACGGAGCCGGTCGGCCCCGTTTGGGTGGCGGCGATGAATGAGTCGAAACCTGCGCCGGAGCCGACGTCGACGACCCGTTCGCCTGATTCGATGGGTCGTAGCGAGAACGGGTTACCGACGCCGGCGAATGACTCGACCGCTCGATCCGGCAGCGAATCAACCGTCGCCTGTTCGTAGCCAAGGCGGGCAGCGAGGGCGCGGCCGGTGTGGAAATGGTGCGCGCCGTGTGGGTCGAGCGCGACGTCTCGATACTTGTCTTGCACCTGCGTGCGCAAGGTGTCGACATCGACGAGTAGTTCATTGGTCATCGTCATCCTCCGGATTTCGTGTTGGGTGCGGTTGGTGCTTCGAATGTTTTCGACGGCCGGTTACAGGAGCGCAGCGATCATCGCTGCTGCGTTGGCTGCGCCGTCGGTCTCGACGTCTCGAACGGACGGGGGCCGCCCGATCTCTTCGGCGATGATCGCGGCGACGTGGTCTGGGTCGAAGTCGCCGTGGTCGACACATCGACCGGCGCCGTATCGGTCGAGTCGAGCCCGAACGTGGAAGTTCTGTTCGAAATGATTTCGCAGGGGTACGAAGATGAATGGCACCTTGCAGGCGGCGAGTTCCATCGTCGTCGTGAGGCCTCCCTGCACCACTGCGATGTCGGCACATGCGAGATGGCGGTAGAGGCGGTCGACGTACGGCCGATATACGACCGCGGCGACGGTTGGCATCGTGCGCGGGTCGATTCTGGGTCCGGTGACAACACGAAACGCAGATGACCGACTGCGCGGCGAGCGACCGGTGCCAGGTCGGCAATGCGCCGCAGGAGGTTGGCGCCGACGCCCGAGCCTCCGACAGCGACGATGCAGATCCGTTCGTCGGCGTCGTATCCGAGTTCGGCCCGCAACTCGCTGCGGTCGCCGAGCGCTACAGGGTCGAAGCCGGTTACATAGCCGGCGAAGTCATAGTGTTGCTCGGTCCAGTCGCGAATGTAGGGGAGTTCGGGGCCGAACCGATCGGCGACGATGTCGTCGGGGTTCCCGACGAAGATCGCCTTGTCACGGATCTGGCCGTATCGCTCGATCTGGCCGATCATTTCAGCGTTGTAGTCGGCAGCGACGAAGGCTTCTCGTTCCCCGCGTTGTAGCATCGGGAGATACCCGACGAAGTCGGTGAGCCACGCGTAGGCGGCTTTCTTGAGATTCGGATTCTCGTGTAGGTGGTAGTCGAGCTCCCACGATTCGTCGCCGATCACGAGGTCGTACTGCCCGTCGGCTATCACCTCGTCGCAGATCATGAAGTTGGCGACTTGGATCTCGTCCATGTCGCGCAACGTCTGGAAGACCGCCAGGTCGTGCTCTCCTGACTCCGATTCGATGTGCGTCGTCTCGTTGGACATCAGGGTCGATGCCGGGTGAATGGTCTCGCCAGCGTTCGTGAGCACTCTCGTCACGGGATCCTGCGCCAGCCAGTCGATCTCGAGATCGGGGTGGAGCAGCCGAAGCTCCTGGCAGATCGCGATATCTCGCCGAGCGTGCCCGAGGCCGATGGGTGAAGAGATCATCAGCGCCTTCTTGCGGTGTGCGTGCCCGGTTCGTTGCCTGACGGGCGCCAGCGTCGCCGGGGTGCGGTCATAGATCTCGTCGGCGAACGCTTTGATCGCGTTGTTGATCCGCACCGGATATCGCCCCGTCGGAAGATGGCCGGCGCCGTCCATTGTGATCAGTCGTGCGTGGGGAATCCGCTCCTGAAGCTCCAGCGAACTCTCATAGCTGATGATGTGGTCGTCGGTGCCGTGGATGATCAGCACCGGCATCTGCATGGCCGTCACCGCCGACTCGATGTCGTCTGCGGCGACCTGAGGAGCACCCTCACGACCCAGAGCGATGAGTTCGCCCTCGGTCTCCAACGCCCATCCCGTGGTGTCGTCCCACGACTTCGTCGAGTGTGGATCCGAGCAACACTCGGCAAAGAAGAAGCCGACGAAGTCCGCCCAGTTCTCGCGCCAATAGTGAACGTTGTACTTCTCCCACCCCTGCGGGTTGTCCACACGGTCGAACATCCCGGCGTAGATCGCGCCGCGGCCCGGGTGCGGCACGACCCACGGATGAGTGGGGGCGATCGCCACGACGCCATCGATGCGATCGGAATGAAACGCTCCGAGCATCGTCGCGATGCCCCCACCACGCGACAAACCCACAGCAATCGCCGTCGAAGTCGAGGTTGTGTCGAGCACGGCGAGTGCGTCGTCGAGGTATGAGCGATCGCCGTAGCGGTCTCGGTCGAAGATCCGGTCGGACTTCCCATTGCCAACAGGGTCGTAGGTGACCACCCGATAGTGGCGCGAGAGGTAGGGGATCATGAACTTCCAGTGGCGGGCGTGGATGATCTGCCAGCTCTGTGTGAGCAGCAACGTCGGAGCCTCCACTCGCTCGTAGACCTCGAAGGCAATCGTGGCGCCATCCCGCTTGGCGGTCCCTTCCCAGTCGGGATAGGCCGCTCTCATCGTCGGCTCTCCAGCGCTGCCAGCGCGCCGCCCACCCGCCGAAGAGCACCACGGATGGGGAGCTGATCACGGTCGAGCCCGAGGAGGATCAACGATTCGGCGCCGAGGAAGGCACTCATGACGAGCGCAACAATGTCCGCCGCCTCGAACGATCTGAAGTTGGCACCCGCCACACGACCTTGCTCGACGACCTCGGTGAGGACGCGGGACCACGCGGCGAGCACATCATCCACGGCGTCGCGGACCTCGACCGAACTCCATCCCGCGGCCATCATCTCCTGCAGCACTCGCACGTAGCCAGAGTCGAGGTCGTCGTCGAGGTAGTCGCAGGCAAGATTCCAACGTTCGGCAAGCGGCAGATCGAGTGCGAACATCTCCGCCTGGCGTTTGACGAGTGAGTCGTTCTCCTCACGTAGCATCGCCAGGATCATCTGTTCCTTCGACCCAAAGTGGTAATGGATTTGCGATAGCGGCACCCCGGCCCTGTCAGCCACCGCTCGCGTCGACAACGCTGCGAACCCAGACTCCAGAACCACCTCACGGACCGCGACCAGGATCCGGTTTGCGTTGGCAGCACCAACTCATCGGTCGAAAGGCTCTCGGTCACACGTACCCCCTCACTCCCTATTCGGTCGACCGACCGAATAGTGACAGATCAGCGAGAAACCGTCAAGATGCGATTCCTTGAGCAACTCATGCGATGTCGCAGCGCGGATGGCCCCCAGCGCACAGTTCCGGCACGACGATCGACCTGTTTGGTGCCCGGTCGACCTTGACCCCGGCCAGGATCAGACCCGCGCAGTGGCCGCTGTGGCGATGGTTCTCAGGGTGCGGTGGACATCGGCGAGGCAGCAGTTGCCGCTGACGTTCAGGTGCTCGCAGGCACAGAAGCCTTGAGCAACGGCGGTCTTGATGTCAGCCTTGATCGTGCTGACACCATCGTTGGCTTGGAGGTCGTCGGCGAGGTCGTTGGTAGGGATCACCGAAGTCTCCCCAGACTCGATCACTGAAATTCCTCACCCTTGAGCGGGGTGGGCTTCTCGTTCGCTTTGTGTCCGACCTGGGTCCGGACGTTGTCAGCGATGATGGTGTGGTTGTCGAGGTAGTAGATGACGGCGCAGTCAGGTTTCGGGCAGTGTTGCCACGATCCTTCGATCGCTTCGACGAGGTGGGTTGGGGCCGAACGGGTAGCGCTCCGACAACAGGGCCCGTGTCACCACAACCGGGGCAAGCCGTGGGATCGATCGTTTGGTCGGTCCTACAGCAGTTGCTCATGTTCTTCCTCCGGGTCCGGCTCGGTCATGAAGCCAACGCTAAACCTTCTCTCACGGAACAAGGTCAAGGGATAGGGTCGTGAAGATGTTGATCGGCCAGCTCGCCGACGCGCTCGGGATCCCGACCGCCACGGTTCGGCTCTACGAACGCAAGGGACTCTTGCCCGACCCCCGGCGCGCCGAGAACGGCTACCGCGTCTACGACGACACGACGCTCGCCCGACTCCGGTTCATCCGTACGGCCCAGGCCGCTGGGCTCACACTCGCTGAGATCTCGAGCGTCCTCGGTGTCCGCGACGACGGTACTGCGCCGTGCAGCCACGTTGACGAGCTGCTCGCGACCAAACTCGCCGACGTTCGGCAACGTCGTCGACAGCTCGCGGCGCTCGAATCCGAACTCGCTCAGCTTGTCGACCGCAGCAGACAACTGGACCCGGCCGACTGCGCCGCTGGCGAGATCTGTCACATCTTCAGCACGAGCACCAGCGTCGACGAGTCGACGTTCGGCTGATCCAATTCGTCAGCCGCCTCGGTCGAGCGACGCTTCGCACGCTTGCGGAGATGACCTCTTGACCTTCTCCTATAGATCAAGGTTTACGGTGGACCCCGCGGATGTCACCTTGAGGACTCCACTCAACCCACAGTCGAGGGAACCCAGACCGATGAGCGACACGTATGACCTGATCGTGATCGGTGCCGGCATGGCCGGAGTCGCCGCAGCCAACAAATGTACCTCGGCGGGTGGCGGGTGGCGATCGTCGCCGAACTCCCCTACGGCGGCACTTGCGCCTTGCGCGGTTGCGATCCGAAGAAGATCTTGCGACGCGGCGCCGAGATCATCGACAGCGCACGGCTGATGCGCGGCAAGGGCATCGACGACGAAGGCCTCTCGATCAACTGGGCCGATCTGATGAAGCACAAGCACGGCTTCACCGACCCGGTCCCGCAGAACATGGAAGACGATCTGAGCCACAACGGCGTCGAGACACTCCACGGCACCGCGACGTTCACGGCACCGAACATGCTCGAAATCGACGGCACCAGCCATGAGGCGAACCATTTCATGATCGCCACCGGCGCCCGGCCGAAGCTGATTGACGTTCCTGGCGCCGAGCACATGATCGACAGCACCGACTTCTTGAACCTCGACGAGCTGCCCGCCCGGGTTCTGTTCATCGGTGGAGGGTTCATCTCCTTCGAGTTCGCCCACATCGCCGCCCGAGCCGGCAGCAACCCGGTGATCGTCGATCGCGGCGCCCGACCACTCAAAGGGTTCGACCCCGACCTCGTCGAACTCCTCGTCATCCGCAGCGCGGACGTCGGCATCGACCTCCACCGCGAGACCGCCGTCACCTCGATCGAACCGACCGGCACCAGCTATCGGGTCACCGTCGAAGGATCAGATACAGCGATCATCGAGACGGACCTGATTGTCCACGGAGCCGGCCGCATCCCGGAGCTGTCCCGACTCGGGCTCGACGCAGCCGACGTCGCCTACGGCGACAAAGGTGTGCACGTCGCCGGTCACCTTCAGAGCACGACCAACCCATGCGTCTACGCCGCCGGCGACGCAGCCGACAGCCCCGGCATGGCACTCACCCCCGTCGCCGTGTTCGAAGGCAAAGTCGCCGCGTCGAACATGCTCAAGAACACCACGGTCATCCCGGACTACGACGGCGTGCCCACTGCGGTGTTCACGATCCCCGAACTTGCACGGGTCGGTCTCCTCGAAGACGACGCCCGAGCGAGCGGCATCGACCTGGACGTCCGCTACCGCGACACCAGCGGCTGGTACTCGAACTACCGGATCGGCGAGACCACTGCGGCGGTCAAGATCCTCGTCGACAGCTCGAACGACACGATCGTGGGTGCCCACATGTTCGGGCCCGAGTACGGCGAACTCATCAACTTCTGCGCGCTCGCGATCAACCTCGGGCTCACCACCCGTCAACTCAAATCGATGACTGCCGCCTACCCGACCGTCACGTCCGACCTCGGCTCGATGCTCTGAGCGCGCGTACTTTGCTGCGGGGCGGTGAGGCCGTAGCTGTCTTCGTCCGGGCTTCTTCAGCATGAGTGCAGACGGTTCCGGGTCGCCACGAGGCGGGATTCGCAACGTGCTGCGTCACCGCGGGTTTCGGCGTCTCTTCATCGCCCAGACCATCAGCCGATGGGGCGACACGTTCAACGCCGTCGCGCTCGTCATCGTCGTGTTCCAGATCACGAACTCGGGGATCAACGTCAGCGGTGTCGTCGCACTCGAGATCGCTCCCGTGTTGCTGCTCGGCTCCCCCGCCTCCACGTCATGATCGCCGCCGACCTCGGAAGGGCCGTGATCGCCGCGCTCGTCGCGTTCAACTCCGACCAACTGTGGGAGCTGTACGCCAGATGGCCGCGCTGGCCGTTGCAAAAGAGTACGGACCCATGGGCCGCCTGTACGCACTCGACACGAGGTGGGCCGAGCGCGCCTGCGCCTGACCTGCATGAATCGCGATGTGAGTGGCCGGGCTATGGCGCTCATGGCGCCCCGTTGGCCGCCGCCGGTCGGCAGTGACAGCATCCAACACACCTGGGACGCATACCACCTCTCGCTTCGCAACCTGATCTTCGAGTTCGACTGGTGCCGAGTACTTCCGGCCAGCGTTCCCGTTACCGTCTTTCATGGCACCGACGACCCGATCGGCGACCGATTCCACATCGAGAAGATTGTTGGGAAGTCGAAGGTCGTGAACGTTCCCGGCGCCGATCACCACGTCGCTCTCGAGCATCCGGAACTCC
>JACCSC010000164.1 GCA_013813215.1 Geodermatophilaceae bacterium
GCGCAGCGTCCGGCTGGTCGTGCCCGCGGCGCGGGCGAGGTCCTGGATCGACCACTCCCCTGTCATGCCACCACGGTAGGAGTTGACGCTGCGTCAATGTCCAGCCTTATTTCCAGGGCGTCGTAGGTTGTGCGGATGACTGCGGCGGCCGACGAGCGGTTCGTCGTCGAGGACTGGTTCCTGTCGCGGACCGAGCGTGCGAACCCCGCCTCGGCGCTGCCGGTGTGGACGGCGGGCAACGACGCCGTACCGCTGGTGCACGGCAGCACCTACTTCGCCCGCCTGGTCGAGGTGGTCGAGGCCCTTGAGGCCGGCGACCACCTGTTCTTTACCGACTGGCGCGGGGATCCCGACGAGAAGATGCGGCCCGACGGGCCGGAGGTGGCCGAGCTGTTCAGCGCCGCCGCCCGTCGCGGCGTTGTGGTCAAGGGCCTGGTCTGGCGCTCGCACCTGGACACGTTCGCGTTCAGCGAGGAGGAGAACCGGCACCTCGGCGAACGGATCGAGGCCGCCGGTGGGGAGGTTCTGCTCGACCAGCGGGTACGCCGCGGCGGCTCGCACCACCAGAAGCTCGTCGTCCTGCGCCACCCCGGCCGGTCCGAGCGGGACGTCGCCTTCGCCGGCGGCATCGACCTGTGCCACAGCCGGCGAGACGACGCCGAGCACCTCGGCGACCCGCAGACGGTGCGGATGGCCAAGGCGTACGGCGACCGCCCGCCCTGGCACGACGTCCAGCTCGAACTGCGCGGCCCGGTCGTCGGTGCGCTGGACACCACGTTCCGCGAGCGGTGGAACGACCCGCAGTCCCTGGACGCCCACAACCCACTCGCCCGGCTGCGCGACCGGCTCGGCCACGCCGACATGTTGGCCGACCCCTTGCCGCCGCAGCCGCCGGACCCGCTGCCGACCGGACCGATGGCCGTGCAGGTGCTGCGCACCTACCCCGACATCCGGCCGGGCTACTACTTCGCCCCGCGCGGCGAGCGGACAGTCGCCCACGGCTACACGAAAGCGGTCTCGAAGGCCCGCCGGCTGATCTACCTGGAGGACCAGTACATGTGGTCGGTCGCCGTGGCCGAGCTGTTCGCCCAAGCCATGCGCCGCCACCCCGAGCTGCACGTCGTCGTCGTTGTCCCGCGCCACCCCGATGTCGACGGTCCGCTCGCGTTGCCGCCCAACATGATCGGCCGGCAGCAGGCCATCGACCTGTGCCGGGCGGTGGACCCGGACCGGCTGCACGTCTTCGACCTGGAGAACGCTCGAGGGACGCCGGTCTACGTGCACGCCAAGGTGTGCGTGGTCGACGACACGTGGTGCAGCGTCGGCAGCGACAACTTCAACCGCCGGTCGTGGAGCCACGACAGCGAACTGTCCTGCGCGGTACTCGACAGCCGGCGCGATGAACGGGCACCCCTCGACCCCGCCGGGCGGGGCCACGGCGCCCGGGTCTTCGCCCGCGACCTGCGGCTACGGCTGTGGCGCGAGCACCTCGACCGGGCCGAGGACGGCAGCGAGGACACCGACCTGATCGACCCGGACGCGGCGGTGGCCGCGATCCGCGACAGCGCCGACACCCTGGAGCGCTGGCACGCCGGTGGGCGGACCGGGCCCCGGCCGCCGGGCCGGCTGCGACCGCACCGCCCCGAGCGGATCTCCGCGCTGACGAAGCTGTGGGCCCGGCCGGCGTACCGGCTGATGTACGACCCGGACGGGCGCCCGCTGCGCGACCGGCTCCGCCGACAGTGGTGATCCCGGCCGCCCTCGCCGAGAACGTCACCAAGGTCTGGAAGGACGCCGGCCGGCAGTGGCTCGCGGAGCTGCCGGACCGGTTGACCGGGATCGCGCGGACCTGGGACCTCGAGATCGGTACGCCGTACGAGCTGAGCTACCACTGGGTGTGCCGGGCTACCCGCGCCGACGGCACGCCCGCGGTGCTCAAGGTCGGGGTCCCGGGCGCCGAACACCTGCGCGCCGAGACCGCGACCCTGCGGGCCTGGGACGGGCACGGCGCCGTCCGGCTGCTGGAGTACGACGCGGCGGCCGGAGCCCTGTTGCTGGAGCGGGCCGAGCCCGGTACGCCGGCCAGCTCGCTGGTCCCGCAGCACGACGAACGGGCCACCGCGGCGGCGATCGAGGTGGCCGGACGGCTGCACATGCCGGTCGACACCGATCCCCCGGTGCCCGATGTCGCCGGCCAGGCGGCGGACTTCGCCGCCCACCTGCGCGAGCACCCCACCGGCGGACCGTTGCCGCGCGGTCTCGTGGTCCGTGCGGTCGGACTGTTCGCCGAGCTGACCGCCAGCGCCACCGAACGGGTCTACCTGCACGGTGACCTGCACCACGACAACGTGCTGGCTGCCGACCGCGAACCGTGGCTGGTGATCGACCCGCACGGCGTCCTCGGCGATCCGGCGTACGACGTCGGCTCGTGGTTGCACAACCCGGATCCGCCGCGCGGCAACCCCGAGGTGCTGCGCCTGCTGCCGCGGCGGATCGAGCAGCTCGCCGACGGCCTGGCGCTGCCGATCGAGCGGGTGGTCGCCTACGGCTTCGTCAAGGCGGTGCTGTCCGAGGTGTGGACCTGCGAGGACGGCGGCGTGCCGGGCGGGAGCGCGCTCGCCGTGGCCACCGCGCTGCTCCCGCGGCTGGCCTGACGTCCGGCGTTCAGCCAGGATTCCGAAAGTTCCTCTCGCGCTCAGCGCCGCGATCGTCGTACCCGCTGCCGCCGTCGTCACCGTCGCGGTCACAGCCACCCCGGCGCACGCCGCCGGCTTCACTGAAGGCAACGTCGTCGTCTACCGCGTCGGTGATGGCGCAGCCGCCATGACCAACGCGGCAACGCCGGCCTTCCTGGACGAGTACGACGCAGCGGGCACGCTCGTGCAGTCGATCGCACTGCCGACCGCCGACGACGGGTCCAACCGACAGCTGACCAACAACGGCACGGCCTCGAGCGAGGGTTTCCTAGCCCGGTCGACCGACGGCCGGTACCTGACCTTCGGCGGGTACGACGCGGATCCGGGGACCACGAACCCGGCGTCGCTGTCGTCCAGCGCCGTAAACCGCGTGGTCGGCCGGGTCGACGGCAGCGGTGTGGTGGACACCTCCATCGCATTGTCTGACGCCTACAGCATCGGCAACATCCGCAGCGTCGTCACGGACGACGGCACCCGCTACTGGACGGGCGGCAGCAACGCCGGCGTGCGGTTCGCGACTGCCGGGGCCACGACCTCGACGTCCATTTCGACCACCACGACCAACATCCGGGTGGTCGACATCGACTCCGGACAGCTGTACGCAACGAGCGGCAGCGCGAGCAACCTTGCGGTGAACCGGATCGGAAGCGGTCTGCCGACGACATCGGGTCAGGTCGCGACGCCGATCTTCCCATTGCTGACAGGGAGTCCGACGCCGAGTCCCTACGGCTTCACCTTCTTGGACCGCAACGCAGCCGTGCCAGGAAACGACACCCTGTACCTCGCGGACGACACCAGCACCGGCCTGCGCAAGTATTCCTTCGACGGTACAACGTGGACCGCCCGCGGCACGTTTGCGCTCAGCACGCGTGGGCTGACTGGCACGGTGACCGGAAGCACGGCCACGCTGTACGCCACCACGACCACTGGCGCAGGCAGCTTGGTTCGCATCGTCGACACGGCGGCGTCCGACGCCGCCATCTCGGCAACCAGCACCGTGGTCGCGACCGGCCTGGCCAACACCGCGTTCCGTGGTGTGGCGTTCGCGCCGACCGGCGGGAGCACAACGCCGACCGCCCCGTCGATCACCGACCAGCCCGACAGCACGACGATCAACCCCGGCCAGACCGCGACGCTGACCGTCGTGGCGACCGGCACCGCGCCGCTGTCCTACCAGTGGTACCTCGGTGCCTCCGGCGACACGAGCGACCCGATCGACGGCGCGACCGCGTCGTCGTACACCACCCCGGCGCTCGTCGCCACGACGTCGTACTGGGTCCGCGTCTCGAACGACACCGGGGTGGCCGACAGCGCCACGGCCACGGTGACGATCTCCTCGGCCGTCCCCTGCGTCGACCCGGTGACCGCGATCGGAGCGGTCCAGGGCAGCGGGGAGACTTCGCCTCTCCTCGGGCAGACGGTGACCGTCCGCGGCACCGTGGTCGGTGACCACGAGGGCGCGCAGCCGGCCCTGCAGGGTTTCTACCTGCAGGATGCCGGGGACGAGAACGCCGCCACGAGTGACGGCCTGTTCGTCTTCAACCCCGGCCAGAACAACGTGGCCATCGGCGACGTCGTCGAGGTCAGGGGGATCGCGGCCGAGAACCAGGGCAAGACCCAGATCGCGGCCCGGACCTCCCCGCCGGCCGTACCGCTCACGGTCACGCCGTGCGGCGACACCGGCGCGGTCACCCCGACCGAGGTGACCCTGCCTTTCGCCAGCGCCACCACGCCCGAGACGTACGAAGGCATGCTGGTCCGCTTCCCGCAGCAGCTGAGCGTCACCGAGCTGTTCCAGCTCGGGCGGTTCGGCCAGGTCACGGTGTCCGCCGGCGGGCGGCTCTACCAGCCGACCAACGTGATCGACGCCGGGACCAGCCCGCAGTCCAGGCGCTGCAGGACCTGAACAACCGCAGCAAGATCATCGTGGACGACGCCAACCAGGCGCAGAACGCCGACCCGATCGTCTTCGGTCGGGACGGGCAGCCCCTCACCGCGGCCAACACGTTGCGCGGCGGGGACACCTTGACCGGCGCCGTCGGCGTCCTGACCTACACGTGGGGCGGCAACAGCGCCAGCCCGAACGCCTACCGGCTGCAGCCGCTCAACGCGCTGACCGGCTCGGCGACGTTCGTCGCCGCCAACCCGCGCCCGACCACGGCGCCCGAGGTGGGCGACGGTGACCTGCGGGTCGCGAGCTTCAACCTGCTCAACCTCTTCAACACGTTCACCGGCTGCAGCTTCGGTGTCGGCGGCGGAGGCGCGGACTGCCGTGGCGCCAACAACACCACCGAGTACAACCGGCAGCTGACCAAGGAGGTCGAGGCCGTCCAGCTCCTGGACGCCGACGTCATCGGCTACATGGAGATGGAGAACGACGGCTACGGCCCGACCAGCGCCGTGCAGACGCTGGTCGACGCCCTCAACGCCGAGGACGGCGCAGGCACCTGGGCCCTCGTCGACCCGGACGCCGCCACCGGCGTCGTGAACTCCGCCGGCGACGACGCGATCAAGTCCGGGTTCATCTACCGCACCGCGGCGGCCACCCCCGTCGCCGTTTCTACCTGGACCAACCTGGACGCCGTGTTCGACCGGGCCCCGGTGGCGCAGACGTTCGCTGACGGCAACGGCTCGCAGGTCACCGTGATCGCCAACCACTTCAAGTCGAAGGGCAGCTGCCCCTCGGGCACCGGGCCGGACGTCGACCAGGGCGACGGGCAGAGCTGCTGGAACAACCGGCGGACGCTGCAGGCCGGCGAGCTGGTGGCCTGGATCGACGGCACCATCGTCCCCGAGTCCGGCGACGAGGACGTCATGGTCCTGGGCGACCTCAACTCCTACGCCGGTGAGGATCCGATCGGCGTGTTCGAAGACGCCGGCTACACCAACCTGATCAGGTACTTCCAGGGCGAGCAGGCGTACTCCTACGTCTTCGACGGGCAGTGGGGTTACCTGGATTACCAGCTGGCCTCGACGTCGCTGCTTGCCCAGGTCACCGGCGCCAACGACCTGCACATCAACTCCGACGAGCCCTCGGTGCTGGACTACAACACCGAGTTCAAGTCGGCGGCGCAGCAGACCTCGCTCTACGCGCCGGACGCCTACCGGACCAGCGACCACGACCCGGTCCTTTCCGGGCTCGACCTGGGCACCACCGCAGTGATCAGCCGCACCCCGCCCGCGGGCACCGTCGGTACGGCGTACTCCTTCGCCTTCACGACCAGCGGCGACCCCACGGTCAGCGTGGTCGAGGGAAGCCTCCCGCCGGGCCTGACGCTGTCCACCGACGGCGTCCTGTCCGGCACGCCGACCGACGGCGGCAGCTACCCGGTCACCATCGAGGCGTCGAACGCCTTCGGCTCCTCGCAGCTGTCGGCGACCATCGAGATCGCACCGGCGGCCAGCACCACCACTCGGACCGCGGACCCGAACCCGGTGGCCACCGGGGCACCGGTGACCCTGACCGCCACGGTCAGCGGCCCGGTGCCGGTCGGCGGCACGGTGAGCTTCAGCGACGGCGGGACGCCGATCGGCTCGGCCGAGGTCCAAGGTGACGGCACCGCCGAGCTCGTCACCTCGGACCTGCCCGCCGGGTCGCACAGCATCACCGCCACGTACGGCGGGAGCACGGCGCTGCAGTCCTCGGCGTCGGACGCTCTCACCGTCGAGGTTGTCGACGGCGTGCAGCTCGGCGCGACCCTGCCCAACGGCGCGGTCGGAGTGGCCTACTCCGAGCCGGTGCCGGTCACCGGCGGCGGCAGCATCGAGTTCGCGCTCACCGACGGCACCCTGCCGCCGGGGCTGTCGCTGAGTGCGGACGGCGTGCTGTCCGGTACGCCGACGGAGGGCGGGTCGTTCACCTTCGAGGTCACCGCGACCAACGAGGTGAGCAGCGCGACGCAGAGCTACACCGTCACGATCGCCCAGGCCTCGACCACCGTCACCGTCACGTCGTCGGCCAACCCGGCCCAGCTGCGGGCGCCGATCACGTTCACCGCCCAGGTCAGCAACGACCTGGGGCTGGCCCCGACCGGCACCGTGCAGTTCCTGGTGAACGGGCAGCCGGCCGGTGCGCCGGTCGCGGTGGGTCCGGACGGCACGGCCACGAGCCAGGAGCTGCGGCTGCCCGTGGGCGGCCGGCAGGTGACGGCGGCGTACTCCGGTGACGCGGCGCTGGCGGCCAGCGTCTCGGCTCCGATCCAGCAGGTGACCCAGTTCGTGGTGGCGATGCTGTCACCGACCGTCGGCCAGGAGATCGAGGGTGGGTCAACGCTGACCATCCAGTTCCGGCTGACCGACGCGAACGGGGTACCGATCGCGGACTCGACGGCGCAGGCCGTGATCTCCGGGCCGTGCCGGGTAAGGGTTTCGGTGGTCGGGGTACAGAACCTCCCCTCGACCTGCCCGACGTACGACGCCCAGGCCAACACGTTCACCGTGCAGCGCCAGACCGTGGACCGGCCAGGACCGGCCACGGCGAGGGTCACGATCGTCTACCCCGGCGTGACCCCAGCGCAGGTCGAGGAGACGGCGTTCACGTTCGTCTGAGCGGCTCCTGAGCGATCCGATGGCCGGTTCCCCCACCGCGGGGAGCCGGCCATCGGCCGTCCGGATGCTCAGGTGTAGATGTCGCGGCGATGGCCCAGATCTATCACCAGAACGAGCAAGATCGCGTCGTCCACGGTGTAGATCACGCGATAGTCGCCCACTCTGAGCCGCAGGTCACCGTGCCGGCCGCGGAGCATGACCACCCCGGCGGGCCGTGGATCGTCGGCCAGCGCGGCGATCCGCTCGAGGATCCGGCGCCGCGGCGCCTTGTCGATCGTGTCGAGGGCTCGGCGAGCGTACGGGTCGAACCGGATCTCGAAGCGAAGCGTCACCCGCGTTCCAGCTCGGCGATCACCTGATCCCACGGCACGGCAGCGCTCGGGTTCCGTCGTAGCCGCTCGTGCGCCTCGGCGGCTCTCCGCGCCCAGTAGTCGTCCTCGATCTGCTCGTAGTGCTCGGCGATGTCAGCCGGCATCAGGGCCGCGACCCGCTTGCCGCGTCGGGTCAGGTACACGAAGTCGCCGGAAGCGACGGCGTCGATGAGTTCGGCCAAGCGATTGCGTGCCTCACTGGCAGGAACGTCGCGGGTTCCGGCCAGATCGGCGTGCTCGGGCAAGTGCGCGCTCATGTACGGATGGTACGACGCGGAACTCAGTGCAGGAGCGGAGCGAGGTCCTCGCGCCAGAAGCGGAAGAACTCCTCCTGTTGCGGCCCGATCTGGTTGACGTAGACCTCGTCGTACCCGGCCTCGACGAACTTCCCGATCGCTTCTGCGTGCACCCCGGGATCGGGGCCGCAGGGCGTCGACTCGCCGATCATCTCCTCGGTGACCAGCTGCGAGCCTTGCTCGAAGTGCTCGACCGTGGGCAGGATCTGGGCCATCTCCCCCGGGAGGCCCTGGTTGGCCCACAGCCGGTGCGCCGTCTTCGCGCCCTCCTCGGCGGTAGCCGCCCAGCACAGCTTCGTGCCGGCCTGCAGCGGCTTGCCGGCGCCGCCGGCCGAACGGAAGCGTTCGATCAGGCTGGGGTCGGGCTTGGTGCTGATGAACCCGTCGGCGATCCGGCCGGTCAGCTCGGCCGCCTTGGGTCCGAACGCGGACAGGTAGATCGGTGGCGGCTGCTCGGGGCGGGTGAACAGCTTGGCGTGCTCGACGGTGTAGTGCCGACCGCGGTGGTCGACCACCTCGCCGGTGTGCAGGGCGCGGATGATCTCGACTGCTTCCTCGAGCATCTCCAGCCGGACGTCGACGCCGGGCCACGCACCGCCGACGATCGACTCGTTGAGCGCTTCGCCGCTGCCCAGCCCGAGCACGAACCTGCCCCCGAGCATGACCGCGGCGGTGGCCGCGGCCTGCGCGATCACCGCCGGGTGGGTCCGCACCGTCGGGCAGGTCACCGCCGTCGTCACCGGCAGGCTCGTCACCTGCGACAGGGCACCGATCACCGACCAGACGAACGGCGCCTGGCCCTGCTCGTGGTTCCACGGGTGGAAGTGGTCGGAGATCCACAGCGCTTCGAAGCCGGCCTGCTCGGCCAGCTCGGCCTGCCGCAGCAGGGCGGCCGGCGTGTGCTCCTCGGTGGACAGGAAGTAGCCGAATCGGGTCACGTGGGCGGCGTACCCGGCGTACCGATCGACAAACTCCGCCCGGCGTGTCCGCGCCCCTTGCACCGCGCGGCGGAGCAGGCTGCCACCAAGCTGGTCGATGAGCGCGAAAGGGGCGGCCAAGCAGTGGCGACACAGTCCGGCGCGGCCGAATCGACCACGAAAAGGGTTGCCGACCACACCCAGCTCGCCGGGCGGACAGCGCGACGGCTGCTGCTCGCGCTACTTGCGGTCGTCGTGCTGCTGGGGGCGAGCGGACTGCTGGGGGTGCACTCGGCGCAGGTCTCCGACAGCGCCAACGGCTTCACTGTGACCCTGGTCTACCCGCAGGTCGCCCGCGGCGGCCTCGACGTGCGGTGGCAGGTGACCGTCACGCACCCCGGCGGATTCGACGCGGACATCGTCCTCGCGGTGACCGCCGACTATTTCGACCTGTTCGAGACGCAGGGCTTCCATCCCACGCCGGACGCGGAGACCGCCGACGCGCAGTTCCTCTACCTGACGTTCACCAAGCCGCCCAGCGGCGAGGTGTTCCGCGTGGACTTCGACGCCTACATCCAGCCCGCCAGTCAGCGCGGGCGCAGCGCCGAACTGCGGCTGCTGGTGGGCGGCCGGACGCAGGTCAGCGTCGACTACCGGACCTGGTTGGTGCCCTGATGGAAGTGATCTACCGCGCCGCGTTCATGTTCGCGTTCCTGTGGGTCATCACCCGGATCGTCGGCCGCTCGACCCTCGGCGAGCTGAGCACCTTCGAGCTGCTGCTCTACGTGACCATGGGCGACCTCGTCCAGCAGGGAGTGACGCAACAGGACCAGTCGGTGACCTCGGGCGTGCTAGCGGTGAGCGTGTTCGCACTGCTCACAGTGGCCCTGTCCTACGTCAACTGGCGCTGGCCGCGGGTGCGCCCGCTCGTGCAGGGCGTCCCCGTGGTGGTCATGCGCGATGGGGAACCGGAACTGGAGACGATGCGGTCCGAACGCCTGTCGCTGGACGACCTCGCGCTGACCGCGCGCGAGGAGGGCATCACCCGCTTCGCCGACATCGATCTCGCCGTCCTGGAGGTCAACGGCCGCATCTCGTTCTTCACCCGGTCCTCCAGCGGTAACAGCGGAGGGCCGGAGCCGCCGCAGCCGGGGTGAGCCACGTGCTAGTACCAACGGCCACGGTGTTCGCACCCGTCCGCGGATACGCTGCTCCCGTCTAGGGAGCGTGCACATGAGGAAACTCCTCGCCGCCGCAGCCGGCTTCGCTGTCGTCGTACCACTGCTGTCACTGGCCGGTCCGGCCGCTGCGAACACCGCGCCCAAACGGGCAGATCGCTTATACCTACTCCGTGTTTTGCTGCGACACCGACATCTGGGTGATGGAAGCCGACGGGTCCAACCCACGCAACATCACGAACAGCGTGGACACCCAGCAGTACCCCCTGACTGGTCGCCTGACGGCACCCAGCTCACGTTCTTCCGCTACGTCGAAGGCGTTGCCATCAGCACGCAGGCGGACATCTTCGTCATGAACGCCGACGGCTCGAACCCCACCAACATCACGAACACCGACACCGAGGAACTCGAGCCGGCCCGGTCCCCCGACGGCGACCGGCTGGTCTTCTCCGCGACGCGGGTGCCCGAGGCGAGTGGTTCTCCCACTGGGAGATCGTGACCAGCGACCCGGACGGCACGAACGAGCAGATCCTGACCGTGCCCGGACAACCCGGCTACGAGGACCGGGCGCCGCAGTGGTCCCCGGACGGG
>JACCSC010000169.1 GCA_013813215.1 Geodermatophilaceae bacterium
CGCCATCTCCTCGATCTCCAGCCGGCGGACGATCCGTTCCACCTCGTCGATCTCGACCGGGCGCGAGTCGATCTCCATCCGCAGCCGGGACGCCGCCTCGTCCACGAGGTCGATCGCCTTGTCCGGCAGGAACCGCGCGGTCACGTACCGGTCGGACAGCGTCGCGGCGGCGACGATCGCCGAGTCGGTGATCCGTACGCCGTGGTGCACCTCGTAGCGCTCCTTGAGGCCGCGCAGGATGCCGATGGTGTCCTCGACCGACGGCTCGCCCACGAAGACCTGCTGGAAGCGGCGTTCCAGCGCGGCGTCCTTCTCGATGTACCTGCGGTACTCGTCCAGCGTGGTGGCACCGACCATCCGCAGTTCACCGCGGGCCAGCAGTGGCTTGAGCATGTTGCCCGCGTCCATGGCCGACTCGCCGCTCGCCCCGGCGCCGACGACGGTGTGCAGCTCGTCGATGAAGGTGATGATCTGCCCGTCCGAATCCTTGATGTCGGCCAGGACGGCCTTGAGCCGCTCCTCGAACTCACCGCGATACTTCGCGCCGGCGATCATCGAGGACAGGTCCAGCGCGATCAGCCGCTTGCCCTTGAGCGACTCGGGTACGTCGCCGGCCACGACCCGCTGGGCCAGGCCCTCGACGATCGCGGTCTTCCCGACCCCCGGCTCGCCGATGAGGACCGGGTTGTTCTTGGTCCGGCGCGACAGCACCTGCACGACGCGGCGGATCTCGGTGTCGCGGCCGATGACGGGGTCGACCTTGCCCTCCCGGGCGCGTTCGGTGAGGTCGACGCCGTACTTCTCCAGCGCCTGGTACGTCGATTCCGGGTCGGGGCTGGTCACCCGGCGCGAGCCGCGGACGGTGGCGAAGGCGGCCAGCAGGGCCGGCGCGCTGGCTCCCGCGTCCATCAGGATCTTGGCCGCCGGACCCCTCGCCGTGGCCAGACCGACCAGCAGGTGCTCGGTCGAGATGTACTCGTCACCCAGGGCGGTGGCCTGCGAACCGGCCTCGCTGAGCACCTTGATGAAGTCGCGGGAGGCCTGCGGCGCGCTCATGGTGGCGCCGCTGGCGCTGGGCACCGCGGCCACGGCCACCTGGGTGGCGGCGCGCACGGCGCCGGCATCTGCGCCGACCGCCGCCAGCAGCGGCTGGGTGATTCCGGAGCCGGCGGCGAGCAGCGCGCTCAGCAGGTGCACGGGCTCCAGGGCCGGGCTGCCCCGATCGACCGCGCGCCGCTGCGCCGCGGCTACCGCTTCCTGCGACTGGGTAGTGAGCTTGGTTTCCATTCCGCCTCCACGCTGCTGACACTCACCGAGGGCAACGCGGGCAAAGTTGAGTCTGTTCCGCTCAGGTCAGCCGGTCGTCGGCTCCGCTGACAGCGGCAGGTCCGGCGGCAGGATCAGCGCGGTCACGCGGTCGATCAGCTCGATCGGGAACTCGCCGCCCGGACGCTGGACGAGGATCGCCACGGCGTACCGGTTGTCCGGGCCGAGCAGGCCGGTCGTGTGCAGGAACGTCGAATCCCGCGCACCGGACATCCAGCCCTGCTTGATGGCCCAGACCTGCCCCGGCAGCGCACGGGGGATGCCGAAGTACTGGTTGAACCCGTCCGCCGCCAGCTCGGGACTGGCCCGTAGCCGGCTGACCACGAACTCCACGACGGTCGGGGCGGCGGTGGCGAGGAAGCCGTCGTACCAGCGCACCAGGTCCACCGCGGAGATCGCGGTCAGTTCCCACAGCGGAGGTTGGTTGGTCGGCCGCAGGGTGGGCAGGGAGTAGCGGGTGGCGACCTCGGTGATCATCGCCTCCGCGCCGTAGCGCTGGTACAGCTGGTCGGCCGCACTGTCGTCGGAACCCGTCAGGGTGGCCTCGAGCAACGAGCGGTCGCTCCCGGGCAGCACAAGCTGCCCCGACTCCTGTCGGAAGAGCAGGTTGTCGGCGATGAACAGCTTGGCCAGCGACGCCCCGAACAGCGGCTCGGTGGCCGGGGCGCCGTTCGTCCACTGCTCGCCGGTCGCGCGGTCCAGGACTGCAACGTCGACGGCGGCCCCGGCCGCGCGGGCCTGCTGGGTCGCCGCGTCGATGCCGGGCTGCAGGTCGGGGGGCGGCTCGGGTGCCTGCGGCGTGGCCACCCGCTCGGACGGCAGCGACAGCGGCTCCATCATCTGGGCGACCGACCCCTGGCCGACTACTGGTTCATCGAGGACGGCGTCAGAGGTGATCGCCGTCGTGCCGATGGCCAGGACGAGCAGACTCACGATCAGGGGAAACCCACGCAGCCGACGCCACCGTCGGCCCGCCGTGGTTCGCACGTCAACAATCATGCGTCGGGACGCCGGGCCCGTCGACCCGATCACGGAGATCCGTCGAGTTCAGGCGCGCGCTCGGGGCTTAGCGGC
>JACCSC010000173.1 GCA_013813215.1 Geodermatophilaceae bacterium
GGCGACGTGGCCATGGAGGACCTGATCGCCGAGGAAGAGGTGGTCATCACGATCACCCGGACCGGCTACGCGAAGCGGACGAAGTCCGACCTGTACCGGTCTCAGCGCCGCGGCGGCAAGGGCGTGCAGGGCGCGAACCTCAAGCAGGACGACATCGTGGCCCACTTCTTCGTGGGTTCGACGCACAACTGGGTCCTGTTCCTGACGAACAAGGGGCGGGTCTACCGGGCGAAGGCGTACGAGCTGCCGGAGGCCAACCGCAACGCGCGGGGCCAGCACGTGGCCAACATCCTGGCCTTCCAGCCCGACGAGCAGATCGCCCAGGTCATCCAGATCAAGGACTACTCGGTGGCGCCGTACCTCGCGCTGTCTACGCGGCGCGGGCTGGTGAAGAAGTCCGAGCTGACGGCGTTCGACTCCCCGCGGCAGGGTGGGCTGATCGCGATCAACCTGCGGGACGACGACGAGCTGGTCGGCGCCGCGCTGATCAGCGCCGACGACGACCTGCTGCTGGTCAGCCGGGCCGCGCAGTCGATCCGGTTCAAGGCCGACGACGAGTCGCTGCGGCCGATGGGGCGCGCGACGTCGGGGGTGATCGGCATGCGGTTCGCCGAGGACGACGAGCTGCTGGCCATGGAGGTGGTACGGGAAGGCTTGGACGTGCTGGTCGCCACCGAACGCGGCTACGCCAAGCGGACCGGGATCGAGAACTATCCCTCGCAGGGCCGCGGTGGCCGCGGGGTGCTGACGGCCGACCCGAAGTCCCGCAAGGGGGTGCTGGTCGGTGCGCTGGCGGTACGGCAGGAGGACGACCTGTACGCGATCACGTCCAACGGCGGGGTCATTCGTACGTCGGTGCGCGGCGTACGGCGGACCAAGGAGCGGGCGACCATGGGCGTGAAGCTGATGAACCTGCCCGACGACGTGACGATCGTGTCGATCGCCCGTAACGCCGACGAGCCAGAGGACTGACCCCTCTGGGGGTGGTGGGTGCTCTGCGTGTCGGTGGAATGGCTACCCGGTATGGGATGCTGGGGATGATCTGTCCGCGTCCAGGCGAACGGAGGGCCCTGTGCCCCTCACGTGCCCGCCCGAGAAGGTGACCCCCGTGTTGGTTGCGCTGATCCACCGTGGGGCGGTCCGGTGAGCGCTCCACGGTCCGGATCGGACACCGAGTCGCTGACCCGGCCGCGGGCGACGTCTGACCCGGAACAGACCCAGCAGATCTCTCGACCGGCGGCTGCGGGCGGTGGCGCTGCCGGTACGCCGGCGGAGGCGCCTCGCGCCAAGGCTCCGACGACGGTGCCGGTGCCGCGGCCATCTACCGGTTCGCGCTCGGCCGATCCCGTCACGTCGGCTCCTGCCGGTCCCAAGCCTGCCGCTGCCCCCGGTCCACCGCCCCCGGTGAATGGCATTCCCTCCGCGGTTGTACCGCCCGCCTCGGCGTCGGCCGGTCCCCGGCCTTCGGTACCCACTCGGCCCCCGGTGCCGCAGCGGGCCCGTCGCGCTCCGGCCCGCGGACCGCGGCGAGCGCGGCTCCAGCTGCGGCACATCGATCCGTGGTCGGCGCTGAAGTTCTCCCTCGTACTGTCGATCGCGCTGTTCTTCGTGTGGATGGTTGCGGTCGGCGTGCTGTACGGCGTGCTGAGTGGGCTGGACGTGTTCAGCCAGGTCAACGAACTGTGGGGCGAGCTGCAGGGATCGACCACCGAGCCGATCGTGACGCCGTCGCTGGTCTTCGGCGGGGCGGCGGTGATCGGGGCCGTCAACATCCTGCTGTTCACCGCACTGGCGACGATCGGTGCGTTCATCTACAACCTGTGCGCGGACCTGGTGGGCGGGCTGGAGATCACGTTGGGCGAGCGCGACTAGACCACGCTGAACCCGCCGGGCAGCTTCGTGCGGCCGGTGAGGGCGCGCAGGACGTCCGGACCCTGACCGATGATCACGGCGGTGCGAGCCGCCAGCGTCACGGCGTCGGCAAGGGCCTGGTGGCTGAAGTCGACGGTGAGGCTGGTCGCGGCGGCGATGTCGAGGCCGTGGACGACGAGTTCGAACGTGCGCGTCGGGATGTAGGGGCCTACCCGCATCCCACCGACGATGGTGGTGATGACGGCGTCCGGGTCGGCGGTGGCCAGTCGGGCGGTGACGGCCTCCACTAGTTCGTGCACCTTGGCCCCGGGGTCCGCACCGAGCGCCGCACCCGCCTGTCGACCGCGCTCGGCCACCTCGGCGGCGTCGACCGTCATGCGGTGGACCAGCGCGTAGTACTCCTCGGGGGTCCGGACGTCTTCGGTGGCGGCGGGCTGGTCGAGGTACGTCAGGACGGTGACGAACGCGCGACAGGTGTGGCCGACCAGCGCGCGCACGTCCCAGACGCCGAGACCCGGCCGGTCCCACTGGTCGTCCGGGATCCTGGCGACGAGATCGGCGACGGTCCGCCCGGCGTCGAGGTAGGTGGCGATGCTCATGGATCCTGCCTACCGGGTACGAACCACGTCGTGGCCGGCGGGTCTCGTGGGGTACCGTCGGCGGGCCGCTTGCGGGTGGTCGCGGGCCTGTAGCTCAGACGGTTAGAGCACATCCCTGATAAGGATGGGGCCGGAGGTTCAAGTCCTCCCAGGCCCACGTCGTCGAGTGCTGGAGGTTTAGGTGAAGCAGCTGCTGGTGCTGGTCGGAGCGGCCGGGGCCCTGCTGGCCTGGCGCAAGCGCAAGGCCGCCCAGGCCGAGGCCGACCTGTGGCACGAGGCCACGACCGCGCCAGACGGTCGCTGACCGACGCTCCACGCCGGGGACGTAGCTCAACTGGCAGAGCACCGCCTTTGCAAGGCGGGGGTTGAGGGTTCGAGTCCCTTCGTCTCCACCGTTGTCGGCCAGTCCTGAAACTCAACTCTGACCGCCCCGTCTCCCCTTATTCCGCTGACGCGACCCGCTCCTCGAGCGCCTCACGGGCGAGCTGCGAGATGGTCTTGCCTTCCTTGGCCGCGATCTGTGCGGCCCGGTCGCGGACGGACGGGGCGACCCGGAAGGCGATCTGCGGCGAGGCTGCCGCCTCGCCGGACAGGGACGGACGACCGACCGTGCGGCGAACCTGGTCGACGATCCCCTCAGCCACCTCTTGGGTGAGTCGGGTCCCGTCAGCGAGTCGGATGTCCTCCCGGTCGAGGTCGACGTCCGGACCGATGGGAGCGTCATCGGTGATCCGCGGTGGCGTGCGCTCAGGCATGGCGGTCCCTTCCTCGAAGCTGGGGTGGCATAACGTGGATGACGAGCAGGACGGCTTCGGGACTGCCTACGATCTCCACGGCGATGACCTCCAGTTCACGATCGCGGTCGTCCCGCCCGACGTAGTGCCAACCCGGGTTGCCTTGCTCGGTCGTCACGGGCGTCGGGTCGGTGGTCGCCAGGACATGACGGACAGATGCCCGGCCGACGCGGTGCTTACGGGCAGCTTGTGTGAAGCGAATCTCCACGCCGAGATACTGTCAAACAGAACAGGTTGCGTCAAACAAAATGACCGTCGAAGTCAGATCGAACACCAACACGCGTCATGGCGAAGAGCTTGACTTCACAAACGCCTGCCGCATTGGGATCGCCTCACTGCCGCCAGCGAAACGGCTCCTACTCTTGCGGGAATCTGCACTGACTGTCGGGTAAGCCGGACACGACCCCGCCCTCGCGGCGGACGAGCGTCGCGAGCGCCGGATCGGCGGTCGCGAGGGGCAGGGCCAGGGCCAGCGCCGTCGCCGCGGCGGTGCAATCGGCGAGGCTGACCGCCATCGCCTGTCGGTGGTAATGCCGTGCCCGGAGGTGTCCGGCGGCCAGGCCGAGGGCTGCGGTCACCGGTGAGACGGTCATGCCGGTGTGCTCGAGCAAGGCCACGTCGGCGTGCACGTCGTTCGGATCCCGTCCGTACACCCGCACAAGCTGATCGACGACCTCGGTCGCGTTCACCGCGGACAGCACGGTCGGAGCGCGTAGCAATTCCTGCACGGCAGAGGCGGCGGGCTCGTCCCGGAGAAAGGCCAGTACGGCGAAAGCGTCGAGCACCGTCACCGGTCGTGGAGGGACCTGTCGTGAGCTGACTCGGCCGAGCGTTCCGCGGCGCGGGCCTCGTCGCTGGTCGGGCCCGGGCCGGCGTGGGTGCCGCGCAGGGCTGCCAGCGGGTCACCCGGCACGGGTCGGACGATGGCGTAGTCACCACGATCGATGACGAGCACCGACGCGGCCCCCCAGCGATGTCGGAGCGCCGCCGGCAACGACACCTGACCGGCTCGGGTCACCTTGGCCTGGATTGCTGTCACAATCGCGCATACTACGTCAACGGCCCGCCATACTATGGCGGGCGAGCCGCTGCTGAATGCGCCGCCTTGGCTACGTTGCCCGTACACCGAGTGACGATGGGGGGGCTGGGCGTGGACGTCTTCGCGGTACACGAGCGTGTCATCGCCGACTACCGGGCCTTCACCTCCGGGTTCGTTGACGTTCGCGACGAGCGGATCAAGAAGTTCGTGGCCGAGCAGTTCGCCGAGGGCGTGCAGTGGCCCGACCCGTGGCTGAGCCTCAACCCGTCCTTCGCCAGCGGCGGGTCTGTGACCGACCTCGTCCGAGACGGCCTCCTGCATGCCGAGTGCGAGCGCATCTTCCGACGCAAGGACGACCCCCAGGCGCTCACCGGTCCGCCACTGATCCTGCACCGGCACCAGCGTGACGCCGTCGAGGTGGCCCGCAGTGGCCAGAGCTACGTCCTGACCACCGGCACCGGGTCGGGCAAGTCCCTGGCCTACATCGTCCCGATCGTCGACGCCGTTCTGCGCGAGACCGAGGCCAACGGCGGTCGGCGCCGTCCGGGGGTCAAGGCCATCGTCGTCTACCCGATGAACGCCCTGGCCAACTCGCAGCTGGGCGAGCTGGACAAGTTCCTCAAGCACGGCTACCCCGAGGATGTCGAGTCGGTCACGTACGCCCGCTACACCGGCCAGGAGTCATCCGACGAACGCCGCCGCATCCTTGCCGACCCACCCGACATCCTGCTCACCAACTACGTGATGCTGGAGCTGGTGCTCACCCGGCCCGACGAGCGCAAGCACCTGGTGCGGGCGGCCCGCGGGCTGCGCTACCTGGCCCTGGACGAGCTGCACACCTACCGCGGCCGGCAGGGCGCGGACGTGGCCCTGCTGATCCGGCGGCTGCGCCAGCAGTGCGAGAGCGAGCAGCTGCAGGTGATCGGGACCAGCGCCACGATCTCCAGCGAGGGAACGAGCGAGCAACGGCGCGAGGTCGTGGCCGGCGTGGCCACCCGGCTCTTCGGCGCCGAGGTCACGGCCGACCGGGTCATTGGCGAGACGCTGATCCGGGCCACGCCGGAGCCCGATGGCGACGTGGGGGCGCTACGGGCGGCGGTCGAGCGGGCCGACCGGGGGC
>JACCSC010000196.1 GCA_013813215.1 Geodermatophilaceae bacterium
CTGACCGTGTCGCCGCCCCTCGCCTGGGAGCGGATCTCGTCGGAGTCCGGTCCGGTCTGCAGCGGCGGCGCGGAGCCGCCCGCGGCCGACGCGGAGGCGAGCAGTTCCTCGGCGGCGGTGAACCCGCCGGCGGTGGATGGTTCGGTCGCGTCCGGTACGGCGACCACAGCGATCAGGGGTCGTGGATCGCTGGCCAGCTCGACGGCGGTCAGGGCCAATCGGGTGGGAACCCGGCGCCCGTTGCGCAGCAGCCCTGCGGACAGCGATTGCTCCTCGCCCTGGCGCAGGACCATCGACAGCCGGATCCGGAAGCTGCTGCGGTCCGCGACGTCGAGGAAGACCGCGAACGGCTTGCCGGACACGTAGTCCGCGCTCACGCCGAGCAGATCGTTGGCGCGGCAGTTGCTCCGGCGTACCCGCCCGTCGCGATCCAGCAGGAGCACCGCGAACGGCAGATCGCGGAAGACCGCCCGCATCAAGTGGCGCTCCCGGTCCACCGAGGTCTGTCGGGCCGCCAACCCCGCGGCCCGGCTGGTCAGCCCGTCGTGCAGCCCGCGCAACTGATCGGCCGCGGCCTCCAGGGCCTGCACCACCGCACCCGGATCGCCATGGCCGGCCGCGGGCGCGTCGCGGAACTCCAGCAGGCGGGAGTAGATCGAGCCCAGCTCGCGGTCGAAGTCCGCGGTCGCCTCGGCAGTCGCCATTGCACCTCTTCCTGCCTGCTGCCCGGTTGTTGACGGGTTATTGACGGGTTGTTGACATCGCCGCCGGGCCAACCTAACCCCTGGTCCACGCTGGCGCCGGACGACGTGGTCGTCGACCGGTGGCGGCCCGATACCGTGGGTTGATGCTCCCGGTAGACGCTTTCGACGTCTCGCCGGAAGCGGTGACCCGCGACTTGATCGAGCGGGTCGCCGGTCGTCTCCCCGGATGTTGCGGCGCGACCAGCGAGACATGGCACCGGGGCCGGCTCTCCGGGCGGGTCAGCTCGCATCCCGATCTGGCCGAGTTGATGGCCGTGGAGCCGTCGCTGCCGGACACGCCCATGCGGGCGGCGGCGCGAACCCTGCGTGCGGTCCGCCTCGACGACACCCTCACCGACATGCACTGGCGGCCGTTCTCGGCCCGGGCCCTGGACCTCGGTGTGCGCAGCCTGGTCTGCGTGGCGCAGGCAGTGGGCGACGAGCGGGCGATGAGCTGCACCCTGTACTCCCTGCGGCCCGGCGGTCTGCCCGACCACGCGGCGAGTCACGCCGCGGACCTGCTCGTGGAGTGGACCACCGCGCTGGCCCAGGCCAGTGCCTTCGCCGACGTCCAGGCCGAGGCCCGGCAGCTGAGCGAGGCCATCGCCGCCCGCGAACTCGTCGAACAGGCCAAGGGCATGCTCATGCACGCGCTCGGTTGCGACGCCGACTCGGCGTACCGCGAACTGGCCGCCGCCGCCGAACGCGGTCAGCTGAAGCTCACCGACGTGGCGCGACGGATGGTGGAGCACCGCTCGGCGCCGCCAGGTCAGGACAGTCGCCTGCGGACCCTGCGTGGCGCGCGGATCCCCAACCAGAACACCGGCTGAGCCGCGGTCCTCAGCTGCGGGCCCTGGCGGTGGCCCGCTCGTCGCCTTGTGCAGCGCCTCGACCAGTTCGGCCTTGGTCATCCGGCTGCGCCCGCGGACGTCGAGCCGTTTGGCCTGGGCCAGCAGGTGCTCCTTGGTCGCGTTGGCGTCCACCCCGCCGGCGGTCTGGCGCGGCCGGTTGCGCGCCGCCTTGCCCTTCTGCTCGGCCTGCGCGTCCGACGGCCCGGGGTGGTCCTTGGGCTCCCAATGGCCGCCCACCTTCCTCGTGCGTGTGCTTGAGCGAGGAGAACGCCGTTCGGTGCGCCCGCTCGCCGTCGCCGTACTGCTCGACAGCGGCATCGTGGGTCTTGCCCCAGGTCTCCCTGGCCTTCTTGCCCGACCTGGCCACGGTGGAGGGCAGGTCCCTCTTCGCTGGCATGGCTACCTCCGCTGGCTGCGTCGTACAGGTCAGCTCGCGTCCGGGTCGGGCGGCGCGCTCTGTCCGTTCCAGTCCTTGCCGGCATCGTGCGCGCGGGGGGACGCGCTGTCGGTCTGCTCGGCCACCGTGTCGACCATCTCCTCGTCACTCAACTCGGCTCCGGCCTGTTGTGTGCTGTCCGGCTCCTGTGGACTGGTCATCGCTGGCTCCCGTCGTCGGCGCGTTGTTCTTTCAGGGTGCCCGTTCGGTGTCGCTTTCATGCCTGCTACTGCGCGGCATGCCGCAGTCATCGGAGGTGGGTACGGTGCCGCCGTGCCCAAGCTTCGTCGCAGCGATCTGAGCGCCGCCGGCCTGAGTCGCCGTCGACGCGGGGCCGGCTTCAGCTATGCCGACGCCGACGGCACGCCGATCCGCGATCCCGAGATCCTGCAGCGGATCCGCGAGCTGGTCGTCCCGCCGGCCTGGCGGGACGTGTGGATCAGCCCCTGGCCGAACGGTCACATCCAGGCGGTCGGGACCGACGACGCCGGGCGACGGCAGTACCGCTACCACGACGCGGGGCGGATCCGCCGGGACCGGGAGAAGCACGACCGGGTCCTGGAGATGGCGCATCGGCTGCCCGCCGTGCGGGAGACGGTCACCGATCACCTCGGGGGTCGTGGGCTCACCCGCGAGCGCGTGCTGGCGTGCGCCGTACGGATGCTGGACCTCGGCTTCTTCCGGGTCGGCGGCGAGGAGTAAGCCGAGGAGAACGGCACCTACGGGTTGGCCACGCTGCGCCGCGAACACGTCCGGCTGACCCGAGCCGGCCTCAGCTTCACCTACCTGGCCAAGGGCAGCCAGGAACGCATCCAGGCCGTGGCCGACAGCGACGTCGAGGCGGTGATCGGCTCGCTGTTGCGGCGCAAGGATCCGGGGGAGGAGCCGCTCGCGTTCTGGGCGAACCGCGCCTGGCACGACGTGCGCAGCGTTGGCATCAACGACTACCTGCACGACGTGGCCGGCGACGATGTCAGCGCCAAGGACTTCCGGACCTGGCACGCCACGGTGCTGGCGGTGGTGGCGCTGGCGCGGGAGCGACCAGCCCCCTCGGTCACTGCCCGCAAGCGCGCGGTGGCGGCGGCCGTGCGGTCGGTGGCCGAGTGCCTGGGCAACACGCCGGCCGTGTGCCGCAAGTCCTATGTCGACCCGCGGGTCCTGGACCGGTACGCCGAAGGCGCGCTGTCCTCGCTGCAGCTGGACGTCCCGGCCGACCTCGGCCTGGAGCAGCTCGCCGCGCAACCGGACGTGGAGCGGGCGGTGATCGCGCTGCTCGACGATCGCTCGTGAGCGCCGTTCAGGCGGTCTCGGGGTCCGCGGGCGGCTCGTCATCGCCCCGGCGGCGCAGGAAGCCGACTCCGGGCAGGCCGGTGACGACACGGTGCAGATCCTGGGTGACCTCGAGCAGCTCGTGCAGGTCCGGTCCGACCTGGTCCAGCCGGGCCAGCAGCGGCAGTAAATCCTCGTCCACGTGCGCGATCAGCGTCGGCAACCGGTCGACAAGGCTCACCCCGGCGGTCACCTCCCGCTCGGAGGTGGTGTTGGCCAAGGTGGCCACGACCGGTGCCAGGGTGCGCAACGGGGCCTCGTAGCTGCTCAGCAGGGGATCGACCCGGTTCACCAGGCCCTGGGCACCGGCCACGGCGTCGTCGGCCCGACGCTGCGTGGAGGCGAGCTTGCGCAACATCGCGGTCACCTCGACCACCGTCCCCGCTGCCCCGGCCACGGTCTCCCCCGCCGCCTGCGTGGTCTGGGCGGTGGCCTCGACGATCTGAGCCGCGGCCGCGGTGGTCGCCTGGGCCGAGGAGATCGTCAGGTGCGCCGCTTCGACGGTCCGCTCGGCCGATTCGACCACGGCCTCGACCCGGGCCAGGACCACCTCGGCCTGCTCCACGAGCGCAGTGACTCGGGGCAGCAGGTCCAGCGCAGAGGAGACGGCGTCGCGCAGCGATCCGGCGAGCGCCAGCACGTCTGAGGGCCCGGGCAGCCCGAGCCTCATCCGCTCGTCCCATGGAACCGCGCGTTCGGCGCACGACGACTGACAGTCGAGACAGACATGCCAGAAACGTTACGAACCAAGCGGGTCCGACGGAGTACGTTATGCAGCCACCAGGCCAATATGTGGCGTGGGACACACTGTCGTCGGACCGACTCGAGTGCACGGGAGGGCCGATGTCAGGCGGGCAGGGAACGGGTCTGTGCTGAGCGTGCAGGAACTGTCGGTGCGCTATGGCGCGATCCAGGCGCTGGACCGGGTCAGCCTCGACGTCCCGGACGGGTCCGTGGCCGCGGTGCTCGGCAGCAACGGGGCCGGCAAGTCCAGCCTGCTGCGCGCCATCTCGGGCACCCACCGACTGCATCGAGGCCGGATAGACCACGGGAAGATCACCCACGACGGGCGGCGGTTGGACAACCTGTCCCCGGCCAAGATCGTGGCCGGGGGCGTGGTCCAGGTGCCCGAGGGGCGCCGGATCTTCGGCCGGCTCACCGTGGACGAGAATCTGCGGGCCGGGGCGATGGGCAAGCGCAGCGGCCCGGTCGCCGAGGGCCGCGACCGGGTCTACACGCTGTTTCCCCGGCTCCAGGAGCGGCGCGGCCAGCGCGCCGCGCTGCTGTCCGGCGGTGAGCAGCAGATGCTCGCCATCGGCCGCGCGTTGATGGCCCGGCCGAGCATGCTGCTGCTGGACGAGCCGTCGCTCGGGCTAGCTCCGCAGGTGGTCGAGCAGATCGGCGAGATCATCCTGTCGATCAACCGGCAGGGCACGTCCGTCCTGCTCGTCGAGCAGAACGCCTCGATGGCCCTGCGGGTGGCCGACATCGCCTTCGTGTTGGACGTCGGTGAAGTGTCGCTGCACGGCACGGCGGAGGAACTGGCCGCCACCGACCAGGTGCAGCGGCTCTACCTCGGCCAGCACGCCGAAGGGGCGGAGCGCCCCGGTGCCCAGGCGCCCCGGCGTACGGTCGTCCCCTTGTCCCGGTGGGCCGGTTGAGCACGCTCCCGCAGGATGCCGAGCGGGAGCGCACTGCCGAGGTGTCGGTGCCCGAACTCGTCGTCGACGATCTGACGGTCGCCTTCGCCGGACTCACCGCACTCGATGCGGTCTCCTTCACCGTCGCACCCGGCTCGATCCATGCAGTGATCGGTCCGAACGGCGCGGGCAAGTCGACCTGCTTCAACGTGCTCTCCGGCGTGTACCGGGCGACGAGCGGGAGTGTGCGGTTCGGGTCCACGGAGCTGACCAGGCTCGGACCGCATCGGATCGCCGGACTCGGCGTTGCCCGGGCGTTCCAGAACATCGCGTTGTCGGCGAGCCAGAGCGTGCTGGAGAACCTCATGCTCGGGCGGCACCACCTGACCCGGGCCGGGTTCGTGTCCGCCGGCCTGCGGTTGCCCCACGCGCGCCGGGAGGAACGCCGCCATCGGGACCGGGTGATCGAGATCGCCGAGTTCATGGGCCTCGGGCCGCGCCTGCAGCTGCCCGCGGGCCTGCTCGCGTACGGCGAGCAGAAGCGCGTGGACATGGCCCGTGCCCTGTGCACGGAGCCGCGCATCCTGCTACTCGACGAACCGGTCGCCGGGATGAACTCCGACGAGACCGACCAGATGGGCCTGACCATCAAGGACATCCGCGACGCCCTCGGGATCTCCGTGGTGCTCGTGGAGCACGACATGGGCCTGGTCATGGAGATCGCCGACCGGGTCACGGTGCTGGACTTCGGCCGGCGGATCGCGGATGGACCCCCCGCTGAGGTACAGAACGATCCGGAGGTCATCCGGGCCTACCTCGGATCGGCCG